>CAYJJP010000001.1:0-40491 GCA_964370525.1 uncultured Desulfovibrionaceae bacterium
TGAAGCCTGTATGCGAAACGCTTCCACACCACATAACTTCGCTTGCCGCTTCATTGTGGGTTGGGTCGCCGTAATGTATCTTGCCGTTTTCCATAACAACGCGAAGCAACGCGGCTCCGACTTCGTCTGTGAACATGTTGTTGTCAAGTTTTGAGGAAAAACGTTCAAGTGTGTGCATCATTATGTCCGCTATGCCACACGCGATTTGATATTTTGGAACAGAATAAGTTAGTTCCGGGTTCATAATAGCGAAAACAGGTCGGTTAAATTCGGACGCAAGGCCGGCTTTTATGTTAGAGTCTGTGTTGGTTAAAACCGCGCTGTTGCTGGTTTCGCTTCCCGCCGCCGATATAGTTAAGATAACCCCGACAGGCAATGTTTTTGTTGCGTTTTTTTTGCGAAGCCAATAGTCCCATATGTCATCATCGGGGTTTGCAATTCCAAGCGCTATTGCTTTTGCGGTATCAATCGCGCTTCCGCCGCCTATGGCAAGGATGAAATCTGCGCCGAACTCGATACCTTTTTTTATGCCGTCGTATACATGTGAAAGATACGGGTTAGGGCGTGCGCCCGAAAATTCCAGAAATTCTATGTTGCTTTGAGTTAGGTCAGAGATTATTCTGTCAAGTAAGCCGGATTTTGCTACGCTTCCCCCGCCATAGACGAGCATGACTCTTTTTTCGCCAAGCTTTAATATTTCGGCAGCAGTTTTTTGTTCGGCGTTTTTTCCGAAAATTATTTTGGTCGGCGAATGATATTCAAATGTATTCATAGTAAACTCCTTTTGAATTATAATGTATTTAATTAATAGTTTACTCTAATAAATTAATACTTGCAATATCTTTCTTAAAGTGATAAAATATATAAGCTATAGTTAATAGTGGTGGCTCGGCAACGAGTTGTATCACAAATCTGATTTGCAGATTGTGAAAAACCAATAGCGAATAATGAGGGAATGTCGGGACGTAGCGCAGTTTGGTAGCGCGCCTGCTTTGGGAGCAGGATGCCGCAGGTTCGAATCCTGTCGTCCCGACCAAACACCAAAAAAACCGCCTAAACAGGCGGTTTTTCATTTTCCTACACGCTTTTTACACGCTTTTTCCCCTAAGCGTTCAAAAAACTCTCAATCTCTTGAACTTTCGCCTTGATATCCTCGGCGTTCTGAAGAACCAAGCCATACCAAGCGTCCCAAAGGTTTTTCTCCATAACGCTAAAGTTTGGCGACATGGTATATATCATAGATACAAGCAACTCTTTATTATCGACCATACTCATATTCCTTGACAATATGCGGTTGTAATAATTACGAACCATCTCATTATTACCGGCCGCCTTTGATTCCATGGCCATACAAATATAACTTTTTAGGTCCTTAAGGTCGTCCTTAATAATCTGCATCAAGTTTTTAATTTCCATTTAAAAAATCTGCCTTTCTTGATTGTAGTTGAGCGTTTGACGGAAACGGGAACAAAAGGTATCCACCACTTTAGGTATTCCCAAAATCGCTTAATTGCCACTTTGCTCCCGCTTTATCTTTTCTCTAAAGGCTTCAATTTCGTTTGAAGCCTTTTGTTTTGCAAATTCCGCGCCTTCGTCAACGTCAACTTTGCCCTCACTGTTTGCAAGCAAATTTAAATACGGTTCAAGGTACTTATATGCGTGCTCCGATATCGCCCCGGAAAAGGGCGCAAACTTTGGATTTATCCTTGTAATCAAGTTACAAGCCTCTCTCTCGAGAATTTGCTTCACTAAATCAACCGGGAGTTGCATTAGTCTGTCTCCTTTTCTTTTCTATAAGTGCCAAAACTTCCGGGTCCTCAAAAATAGCTTTGTTTTTCTGCGCGTATTCCTGTCTTGCTTTTCGTATAGCCAAAAGTTTATTGTCCGCAAATCCGTTTCCCCCGGCTTTTATAAAGTCGTTTTGAAACGTTTGCAACAAAAATTCGTCAAAAGCTTGTCGAAAAACAAGTTCTGCGGATATAAAATCCGAATGAGCTTCAACAAAGTTTTTCTCATCGGGTCCCATAGTTAAATACTCGGTGACAATATCTGTGATTGGTGTTCTAAGCTGCGAATATCCGGCGTTTGTTTGCATGTTAAAAATCCGTCCTTATTTTGTTACGTTAGTTCCGGCAGTGTTTGAAAAAACAATGCTTGTCTCCGGAAGATAAAGAGATCCCTTGACACACATCTGTTGCTCGCTCGAAAGCGTGTCAATCTGACGCTGAAGAGAAACTTCTCTGTCTGTCCATTGAGTGGAGCGCGCTCCGCCCAAAAGGTTTGTGCCGCCGCCGTTAAACAAAAGATAAGCGACTGCGCCGATAGAAAGGCCGAGAGCCGTTCCGGCTACGCCTTTGCTTGCGGGGTCTTTTCTAACTAAGTATTCCATGCTGATTTTCTCCTTTAAAATATATTTAAGTTCCAAAAATTGAAACTTATTACATCTTAAAGATACCAAAAAAAAGACACCTCAAAGGGCAAATATAATGCCTTTAAAGTGTCTTAAAAATGTAATTTATTTTTTTCACAAATCAATCAACTGCGAAATTTTGTTATAAGCCTCACCCCGCCGGCGCTTAATTGTTTCAATCGACAGATTATATTTTTGAGATAACTCAATAATAGAAACGTTGTTAACGTCGTGTTCAATAATAAAAGCCTCCTCATCTCGTAAAAGCTGAAAAGACTTTATTAATTCAATTGCAAGCGGGCGCGCCATGCGTTTAAACCGGTGCCGTATAATTCTATGAGTTTCGTTCATGTCGCCTACCCTCCGAACGTTACTTTCGCCGACCTTTTGGAACGGAAGGTCGACGAGGCTTAACGGTGTTCCGTTTAGGCTTCGCCTTTCGTTGCGGGTTTGCTCCCGTAACTATTCTAATCGTCTGTTTCGTTTAGACTACCCCCTCCGTAAGATTGTGAGTATGAATGCACCTCGTTTTTAAAATCCTGCGACATATCCGTTTCGTACGGCATAATATACGCAAGAAGAATAAAAATCGCGAAGACCAAAGCCCAAAGACAATTGGTGACTATAAGCGCGACTTTCCAAGGGCGAATTAAATCTTGACAAGCGTTAACCCAAGCTTTGAATTCCTGTAACCTGTCTATTTGAATGTTCTCGGTTGTTTTCTGATTTTCCATATGTTTTTACTAAACTCCTTTTTGCTTTAATTATATTCGCAAAATTTAACAAAATCAATTGAATTTAATTAACAACTATCTTCCTTTAGCCTTATTCGCCATAGCAACAAGTGTTCGATACCCCTCGGCGTTAGAATAATCCCTCGCGCCCTCAACCGCGTCGCGCATACTAACCCTCGAACTCGAGGCGGCAGAACCCGTCCCACCAATATCCCTTTGCAACGAATTCATGTTCATGCCGCTACTCTTTAGCCCCGAAAGAAGTTTCTTCGCCGCCGCCAAATTTGCGTCCGCCGCGCTTGAAGAAGACCCGCTTTTTCTTGAGCTCGATGAAGAACGAGAACCGGAAGAGCTTCCCCCGGACGAGCTCGAAGACCCTGCGCCGTCGCTGTCTCCTTCCTTTTTCTGATAAGCCTCAACAAAATCATAAAGTGCCGCTTTTTGTTCCGGAGATAAACCCGAAAGCGAATTAACATAATCATATATCTGTGCGTTTCTCTCCGCCTTGCTTCCCGTCGTCTTATATCCAAACGTCCAAGCGTCGATATATGTGTCTTCCGGAATGCCAAGATCCATAGCGCTCGTCATCTTCGCTTTGGTTGTGTCGCTCGTCATAACAAGGTCTTTAATAAGCGCCCTTTGTTGTTCCGGGGTAAAACCGTCAAAGCTTTCGATATACTCAACCTTGTTGTCGCCGTGCGCCGAAACTCGCGCCTTGAGATACGTGTGGTCTTGCGGAGTTACCCCCATGTCACTAAACTCCGAAAGCTCGCTCTCGCTATATTTAGATATATCGATTTTTGAAGCGTCCGAAATAACCGAACGCGCTCCGCCTGTTGCTGTTGCCTTGCTGTCTATCGGAGAAAACTGCTCCGACCTAGTTCCGTTAACTCCGCTCGAAGCTAAAGCGTTAATCTGCTCTCGGATCTCTTTAATCTGCGCGTTTTTATTCGCCGCGCTGTCTTTCGTTTCCATAATTGCCCGCTCCTGCTTATAAAGGTCGGACATTTGTCCCGAAATTCTGTTAAGCTCTTTTGCAACCGCCTTTTGTTCCTCCGTCGCGTTTCGGCTGTTCGACAACTTGTTTGCCTCGTCCCGAAGATCGTAAAACTCGGTAACCGGTTGACTGCTAAACCTCGGGTCTGCCGTAAATTTGCCCGTAAACGGTTCGACGACTGCGGAATAAGCCGCGTTAGCGGTCGTTTCTTTCCAATCGCCTCCGACGTTTTCCGGCGCCGTTGCTTTTTGTAAAACGTCCCCGAAATAACCTCCATAGCTGTCGATAAGGTTGTCTATCTTTTTCGGAGATAAATTAAAAAGATTTCCGACCGCTTTCGCCGCCCCCGAAGTCTTAACGTCGTATTGCTCGCGCTTCGGTAGGTTCATCATATATGACGGAACAATATCCCCGCCGAAAAAGGTTGTTCCGGGGTCGTCCTCCGAAAACAAAGCCGTTCGACTAAATGTCGAAACAAGGTTGTCGGTAAACGGGTTAACCGGAGAAAGGTTGGCGCCAAGCATAGCCAAAACCCCGTCAAACTGTCCGTCTATCTCGCCGTCTTTAACCATCTGAAACGTCCTGTCGACAAGAGAAGTTAAAAACGTTCCGTAAACCCTTTCTTTCGGAAGTTTAAAAAATGTTTTTGGGCTTCCGTTCTCGTCCTTTTCACCCAAATAATTTGGAATAACATAATAACTGTCGCGCGTATATTGCGAAAGCTCTTCATACCAAGGGTTGTCGCCGTTAATAACGTTTAAAATAATCTGAGGTATAACGTTCCAAGCGACAACTCGCCCGGCAACCTGCATTGGGTTCTTAATTCCAACTCTTATCGATTTGTCCGCGCCTTGAACCGAAGCATTAAAAAAAAGTGTAAACGAATTGATAAACCTTGAATAGTTTCCACTTCTCGCGAAATTAACCGTAACGTCGTTAGCGGCAAGAGCCGCCTTTTTTATTCCTTCAGGTGTCCGTCCATGAACGTCTAAAACGTTCATAAATTCCGCAAGCCTCGGAATACTTTCCGTCATCATAAGTAAGTCGTCAAGATTTCTCTTAACAACGTTACTTTGCTTATCCGAAAGAGAAGCAACATAACCGCCTTTGACTGAATATGTGCGTTGGTTCATAAGCCCCATACTTTTCGCAAGACGGTAAATCTCGCCCTTGTTCTGATATTCGCTAATCGCTTTAAAGTAGTTCTCGGCTTTTTTGTTTCCCGTGGCGTGAAGCGCATATGTCTGTGCGTCTCGAATAGGGTTAGTCATCAACGCAAAAACCGGGTTATATTGCGTGATAGCGTTTCGAGGAAGACTTAAAAACGCCCTTGACCAGTCCGCCATCTTACTTAAAAACGTGTCGTTAATATTTCCGCCTCTAAGATAGTTCAAGCTGTCATAAATCTGCTTTGAAACGTCAATATTAAACTGCTTTCCGTTCTCAAAAACTTGAACCGTGTAACTGCCGTCGATGTTTTGAACCGCGAAGCTGTCAAACATGTTTTCAATCTCGTCCGTAATGCCAAGTTCTTTCGCCGCGTCTTTCGATACAACAACCCCAAGGTTAGCGGACTCCTGCGGATTAGTCCTCGCGAAATCTAAAAGCCCTTTCGTTATCTCGTTCATTCGTTGCGCCTTGATAATCTTATCCGAACGCTGGATGAATTGGTCCCAAACCGGCAAAAGGTCGGCGTCTCCGCCCTTCGCTTCTTTCGCCAACTGATTTCTAATATTTTTCGACATTCTCTTTCGTTCATAATTTGTGCTCATGTCTTGAACGCGATATGTCGGCATATAGTGCGGATAAATGTCAAGCCAATGTTCGTACATGTCTTGGGATATAAGTCCGCTATCGACCGCCCAAGCTTTATAAAAAGCTTGATAGCTGTCTTTAAGAAGTTTGTCAAACTCTGCGAGGTTAGGATACTTCTCTAAATACTCGTCGACAATCCGCTGGCTTTCTGCCGGCGTGTTGTTATTAACCTGTTTTCCATTCGCCGCGCGGTTAATGTTGTGAAGATTGGCGGCGAAATCGTGATAAGCCGCCCATTGTTCTTTCGGAAGCTGTGAAAATATGCTGTCATACGACTGCCCAATAACGTTGCCAACGGGGTCGACCATGTCGGTGCGAACAATCGTGTCGAGCGTTCCTCCGCTGTGGCGATAAAGGTCGGTATCCTCGTTCAATAGCGAATCCCCCGAAAGTCTCTTTTGCGCCCTCGCAATCTTTTCTATACTTGCCTGCGACGAAACAAACTTTGTATAAGCCCCCTCGAGAACGTTAACCGTGTTTTCCTTCAACCCTTGCGGATCGTTGTTTTGATTAAGCGTCAAAACTGCCGCGTTTGCGTCGGCCACCGTTGCGCCCGGCGCAAGATATTCGTTAATAACCCCCGTCCCGTCCGTAATTCGCCTAAACTCTCGTCCCTGTGGCGTGGTTGCCGGCGGGTTTAATCTTTTAACAACCCCCGAAAGCTCGGGAACATTCACTCTAAAATCGTTCAACTGCTTTTGAAGCCGTCTGCGCTCTGCTTTGTCTGTCGTTTTTTCTAACTGCTTTTTGACAAAACCGTTGTTCGTAATCATGTTTTCAATAGTTTTCGGATCATAACCTTTGTTAATTAAAGCTGTTAGATTTTTTTGTGATATGCTATATCTTGATGTAAAGTTATCTATCTGCGATTGAGAAACTTTATTCTGAAAAACATCGTTCTGTGCAACACTACTTTGCAAGACACCGTTCGGCGTTCCCTGTGTCTCGCTCGCCGCCGCGCCTTGATTTAAAACGCCCGTCGGCTGAACATTCGCCGTCGGCTCGCTTCTCGTCAAAATAGGAGCTAAATTTTGCGCCTGTGTCGGTGCTAAAACATCCAAATCTAAATTTGCATTTAAACTGCCGTTAGCTTCGTTAATAATATTATTATTTACGCTGTTACTACCCTCAACAAAATTATTAATACCGTTATCAATACCGTTGTTGATATCAACAGGATTATTAACAACGTTGTTAATAGGACTATTAGCGACATTGTCGATAGGATTATTAACGGTACTATTCTCAACTTCTCTCATAATCCCGTCAAGCTCGCTGTTGATATATCCGTCAACTTCGCCGTTTAAATTTTGCCTAACGCTTCCTACGCCTCCGGCAATTCCGCCCATAGCTCCGCCCAAAAGCGCGCCCCCAAAAGCCGAAAGCGCGAGCTCTTGTGGAGAAAATTCCGCATTCGGGTTAAGCGAAGCTACGTCATACATATAGTTTGCGAGATAAACCGCCGCCTCTTCCGTCGCTTCAAGCCCCGCTTGTTTTAAAACGTTCTTTAAAAACGACGTCCCGCCGGTCCTTGAAAGCGAAAGAATGTTGTCGATAGGCATTTTGCCGGCCGCCGCCTCGATAACCCCCGAGCTTAAACCTTTTGAAAAAGCTTCGCCGGCGGTCATTCCCTGCGCGGTTCCTTGATATGCGCTATCCGAACCGGCGATAACGCCCATAGCAATCGGTGCGCCGGTTGCCCCGAGCGGTAACGTAAGGGCCATCTGCGCCCCCGACATGCCAAGCCCGGTGGCAAACTGCCCCTGCTGCGACATTCCGCGCAAAGCCTCGTCCTGCATAGCCTGTCCCGTCGACATCATTCTCGCGCCAATTCCGGTGTCCGGCGTTTGTTTTGCGCCCGTCAAAATGTCAATCTCGTCCTGAAGCTTTGAAACCTCTTCAACCATACCTTGTTGTTGCTCTTTTGTTATAACGTCTGATGCGCCTATTCCTAACCGTTGTCGTGCAACCTCTCCGGCTAAAGTATTTTTCGTTGCGCTTGCCAACAAATCTCTTTGCTTTCTAAGCTCGTCAACGTTCCCCCCGGCATTTATCTGCCCGGGGATATTTTTAACTGCTTGAACTCCTGTCTCAATCGCGTAAGGAACAGCCGCCGCCGTTTTGTTAACAATCGAGCCCAAAGCGTTGTCAATTCGTTCACCTGCGGTCGGAACAAGCCCCCCGAGTTTATTTTCGTAATAATCTATAGCAAGTCTATTATTATTCTTAAATCCAAAATCTTGAGTCTTTAAGTTTTCTAACCTTGCGATATCGTCTCGATAAAAATTCAAAGCCTCGTTCTTTTGATCTTGCAAACTCTCTATCTCGGGCATGTTGTTAACCGTGGGTGTCATATAGTCGGTTATAAGGCCGCGGCCGCCTTGAACCTGTTTAAGTTTATTCAACCGTTCGCTATCCGACCTCGAAAAACTTGGAACAACCGCCGGATTGTTTTTCGTCCTGTTAACGGTAGGCGTAAAAGAACTACGCCGAGCCCCCGAAGAAACTTGCGGAACGTTAAACGTAGGAAGCGAAGCCGAAGCCCCAACGGAATACGGCGCGCCCATTCTTTGTTGTTGTCTTTTACGTTCCTCTTCCTGTTGTTTATTAAAAAATGAAACAAAATTTGTCGCCATAGTCGCTACCTCACAAATGTAAGTATACTTACATACTATAAAATAAACGGCGTTAATGTCTCCACTAACGCCGTAAAACTATTACCTAACCTGTATATCTAAACTGTCCATATTCCGGGATACCCATAAGTCTGGCGG
Organism: uncultured Desulfovibrionaceae bacterium; assembly: GCA_964370525.1. Taxonomy (GTDB): domain Bacteria; phylum Desulfobacterota; class Desulfovibrionia; order Desulfovibrionales; family Desulfovibrionaceae; genus CAYJAD01. The sequence goes on from CAYJJP010000001.1 coordinate 8,731, forward strand.
AATACCCAAGCGTCGCGCTTCGCATAGCGTTCTGCCTCATTTTTTCAAGTTCCTCTTGCCGTTGTTTTTCGGACGTCGACATTCCCGAACTGGACATATTAACAACAGGTGAAACTCCATTATACGAAGCCCCCCCGCTGTATGTTGGCGTTGCGTACCCGTAGTCGCCGCCTTGGAAAGCTCCCATGTTCATCATAGCCTCCGCCATAGCAAGCTCGGTATCCATCGTTGCAGTAGCCAAGTTTGCGTTGTTGCTTGCAATCGCCGCCGCCGCCTGTCGCTTAAGGTCGCCAACTTCCTGCGTAGTAAGTTCGGTAATCTCATTTCGTGCGTTTCCGTATTCCGAGTTCATTCCAAGTAAAGCGGTCTCCGAAAGCCCCCCGCCGCCCGAAATGGCCGCCGTCTGCGGAAGATCTCTTTTTGCGCGCTCATACTGAACGTATTCTCCTCGCTTATTTTTTTCGCCCTGCGCTTCAATGTCGCCAATATCTGCATCGCGCTGTTGTTCAATTAATGCGTTGGCTTCCGCCGTCGCTTGCCTTTGCGCGGCAAGACGCTGTGCCATAAGACTTTGAACCTGCGCAAAAGGGTTATAAGCGGTACTACTATCCGAAGTTCCGCCGGAATACCCTCCCGAATATCCGCCGCTTGAATAACTTGTCGCCGGCGCCGTTGTGTTTTTTGTTGCCGTTCCCGGCTGAACCGTAAACGAATACGGTTGAGTCGACTGATTTCCGGTAAAATTACTTATATGATAGTTTGATTCCATAGGCGCGCGCCATGCGCTTGCAGACGTCGGTTTATTATTATATGCAGTTACACCAGTCCAATTTGAAATTCTACCTAAAGACATGTTTCACCTCTCCTTTTATTAAAATTAAAAGGCAACGAGGTTTTCTCGTCGCCTTTTGAGTTTAATTGCCATTGTTTATTCTGCGCCGTTATCTTTAATAAATTCTTTTAAATGCGGAAGTGCTAAAACTGCCGCCTCGATAGATCCGTCAATAACTTTTTCGATTTCCGGCGTAACCATAAACCCCGAAACATTAAGCGACTCGATAACAAACTCAAAAGCGGCGGCTTTCCTGTCATCCTCCGCAAGTTTATCCATCTTATAAAGTTGCTCCGCTTGTTCAACGCCCTTTTGCGCGTACAATATAATTTTGTCTGCCATATTAACCGCCGAATTGTTTGGGAAAACGACCTTTAAAGCCTCAACAACAACATCAAGCCCAACAAGTGTGCCGGCCGTTGCGTCGATAGCGCCGCCTACGTTAAAGCCGATTTTTCTAAAAAACGGCAACAAAACAACCGCGACAAAAACGACCAAAACCGCAAAAAGCACAATTAAACCAAGAACAACTAGTGGATTTTGAAAAAATTCTAACATGTAAAAACCTCTTTCTTTTTATATTTTTTTTATAACGGCGGAATATCCTGCCGTCTCTAACTGTTTTAAAAGCTCGTCCGCTTCCGTTTTACTTAAAACGCTTTGAAGCTCAACGGTATAGCGTTCCGGCTCGGGCGTGGGAGGTGTATCAACGTTAATTTTTGTTCGTCCCGAAAACTCCGAAACCCAAAAAAGCCCCCGACCCGTATCTACCAACGCCCAATTATAAACGTTGATACAAATTGCAACGATAGGGTAAACCCCGACATTGAAGAAATCGCCAAAAACCGTTTTACTTCGGTCATAACCTCCGACAACATATTGATAATCGTCGGTCTCGGGAATTGTCCTAAATCTTACGTCGCCGTCAAAAACCGTCATCGTCCCGGTGACGCTTGTCGCCGGAATATTCGGCTCGGGATATGGAATAGGCTTAGCCATCGAAAGCCCTCTCGGGTTATAAAACTCCTGTCCCGGCATAAGGTGACAAACCGACATAGGATCGACGGCATATCGTGTGCGGTCGTTATAGTTATAAACATAATTATCCGGCGTTATCCATGTCTCAAAATGAAGATGCGGGCCAGTCGTCGCGGCCCCTGTGTTACCGGTATACCCGATAAGCTCGCCGCGCTCAACCGTTTGATTTATCTTCGCAACCCTCGAGCTTAAATGCGCATATCTCGACAATTTGTTTTGCCCTTGGATAACCAGCATATATCCTCCGGCATTGTCGTAAAACGACCCAATAACCTTTCCGTCATGCGCCGCATACAAAGGCGTCCCGATGTTGCAAGCGGAGTCCAGGCCATAATGCATCGTCGTTCGACCTTGAACTGTATACATAACAAACCGCGCCGAAACGCTTATAACGTTAATTGGAAACTGAAACATACTAACCCTCCTTTCGGTTCGGACACCTTTTTAAAACTGCTATTTCTTTTGAGTTTTCGCTAATTTGAACGCTGTGTTCGTTAAGCCTTTCCCAAATATAGCCTTTACTTTTCTCTTGCGCCGCTTCGCTTTGAGAAAAACGCTCGTCAAGGGTTTTTATGTTTTCCGACAAAATAGTTATAGCTTTAGTTAATTTAATTATTGGCGTTGTTACCGTAACAATAAAGCCTACAACTACCCCGATAACAACAAAAACTTGCCATTCAGTCATACGTTATTCCTCCGCTTATGTTATTGTTAGACCTTTGCCAAAAAAACGAGTGATTCCAAAAGCATACGTGAATTCAATTCCTTCTATTCGCAGCCCGGAACTTGTTTCGCCTTGTGAAATCGCCGGAATATTTTGCTCTACTCCCGGAGTCGTCATGAACTGCGACGATATACCGACGTTGTTTCTTGGGTTTTGAACTTCAATCTTTACGGGAGGGAAATCTGTACCTTGAATATACGCAATCAATTTAAAGTTTAAGAACCACACAGAAACGGTATCCAATTGCCATTTAACCCAATACTCCGATTGGCCTATCGCCCCAACCCAAGATGGCCCCGGGTATGTCGGGGTTCCATTAACAAAAGCCTTATAAGGACTGAAAGTGGTTCCTTGGAAATCTGGGAACTGTGAACTAGTACTCGCCACGCCCTCGGGCGTTGTGTTACTCGTCATAATCGGGTTGGTGCAGTAGTACTGAGAACTTTCAATTGCCGTTTCTGCAACACTTGAACCCAAAACAGCGGGTTGAATAATTTCCGTCGACCGCAACATATAGTTGTTTGCGTTGTTTGAATTGAAAAGTACTTTCAAAATCTCAACATCTGCAACAACTTCTTCAATCGTCATGCCCGAAAGATCAACGGGGGTTGCGGTGTCTTTTTGCGTACATCTACCCCAAATAACAATATCGTCAGTCGGCAATACTGTTTTACCGTCCGGAATATAAAACGAAAACTGAACCCAATTGCCGGTAAAAACATAAGCGTTAACCGACACAAAGTTTCCGTCAACAACTTGCAATGCGTTTTTCAGATAAATAGTAACTTGATTTTTGTTACCACTCGAAAAAACTTTTACAAAATTGTCACCACCCTCGGTTGTCGTTATAAATATGTCGCCGTTTAAATACTCGGTCGGTGACTTGCTGTCAAAAAAAACTGTTTGATATGGAATTGACGTCTCGACAAATACAAGACCTTCTTGACCTGTCGGCAAACTGTCGCCGATAACAACTTCTAAATCAACCAAAGAAGATCCACCACTCTGCCCCTTTAAAAAAGCTTGTCCCATAAACTAAACAACCTCCGTTATCGGAAGATCTAAAACCTGCCCTTTGTGGAGAAACTCCGCTTGAACAGGAATATCTATTTCGGGTTTTTTTGAACAATAAAACGTCAATTTTCCGTCAGATGTTATCCCAACGTCAATAAGCGAAAAACCACCGTCAAGTTTGTTTTTTTCCGACAACCATTCGTCGTAACCCGCAAAACTTGAAATGTCGGGATAGTTAACCGAAACATGTGGTGTGTCGGTTGAAAGAATGTCGTCATATTCCAAACTAAATGTAAACGGAGAAACGTCTCCAACCCAATCGGTCGATAAAATTTTAAAATACAAAATAGATCTTTTATTATCGGTATATAAAAAGATATCTCGGCTCTCGCCCCTCGGGTCGTAAATGTTTCTCGGCATTCCGTCACCCCCCGGAATATCTCCGCCACCCGTTCCAATAATTGTGATTGTTTGGCCATTTCGAACAATCGTGATATACGGCCCTTGTTTAATATTGTCGGGACCAAAACTTTCTTCATTTAAATACGTTTCAATAGCTTCAAGTGCTGCGTTATACTTTGGACGAAAATAACCAAACATTTTATCAAACCAAGTTTTGTTTCGCGTCGCGCCTTGGTTAAGAACATTTGGTGCGGCTTGAAGGTTATTTTCTCGCTCTTCTTGTTCCGATATCTGAAACTGTTTTAACTCCACTAATCTTTACCCCCTCGCCTGCTTATTAGTTATTACATACATCTTTGTTATTGAAACAATACCGAATGTCCGCTCCAAATCCTCAACCGTAAATATATATTGAAGAGTTCCATATTTCTTAATTCGTTTCTTCATCCAAAACGGTTGTGCAAACGTAGTTGAGTTGAAATCAATAAACGCAAAATCAATATCGTCAAAGTCAAAGATGCTCGCCGTCTTAAATTCCGGCTTTGTCGGGTTGCGAAGCCCTAAATTTGTGTTGTAATATAAATTAACATACGACCGTAAAAACGGTTTTAAGACAACGCTACAACCCTTTTTTGTCGTGCTTTTAAGATACGAACTGTCGTCTCCATCCTGCTTTGTAGTAAAAAGATAGAAAATCGGTTGTCCCGCCTCTTCTAAAGTTCCGCCGTCTTGATAATCCTTTGTCGTTCCGCTGTCCCGAAACTTGCAAAGCTCGCCGTCCGCGGTTCCAAACCAAAGACTATCGCCAATAGAAAGATAACAAGTAGGGTTATACCCTATCCAATAATATGCCGGGTGCGGATACTGCTTTTGAACGTCGGTAACCTCGGTCACCCTGCCGTCCAAAAGATAAGTTCGCCCAACCTCGGGAACCATAGAAACCGTGATATTCCCCTCGTCGTCGGTAACCTCTTTTTCTCGGAACTCGTCGCTCTTAACCGAAAGCAAATAATATCCGTTCCATTCTGTAGCAACCGCTTCTTTTAAATACTTTTCTTTTTTTAGCTGGTCGTCTATCCAATACGAACGGTTTTGCAAAACGGCCTGTTGATTAACTGCGTTCGATATAATCGCAAATATCCCCGACTTTGAAAGAAATAACGGTTCGTCTCGTAAATTATAAAAAGAATGCGGAGAAACCGCCCCCGTCGAAACTATTCCCGGTTGCGTAAAAAATACGACTTTTCCCTCGGTAACCTCGCCGGTTCTAAAATATATAGTGCTGTCCTGCGAATTGTCTTCTTTAACGATAGCCAAAGACGAATAAAACTTTAGATATCCTAAAATCGCCGTATTCTCGCTTCCGGCTATTCCGTAATTTGTGTCGGGAAAATACGACGGGTCTTGAACCTCACACCACCAGTCATAATTGCGAAACTCTTCATTTCGAGTTACAAAAATCCTTTGCGCGCCCCCAACTCCAAACTGCGTAAATGTCTGACATTTATTTATTTTGGCGGCGTATCCCTCAACCGTTTTTGCATAGGTAATGAAAACGTTGTCTTCGCCCTCAACTGGCGATTCGGGCGGCGCCGTGTTAAACGTAACAACCCCCGTCTCGCGGTTAACGGTAAAGCCCGAAGAACCCGAAGCGTTTTCGGTATAATAAACGGGGTCGCCGTCCGTTATGCGAACAACGTCAACCGTCGTCTCGTCAAGCGGCTTTGTGCTAAGCTGAAACGTCTTGGCCGTTCCGTCGCCATATTTCTTTTCGGTGCGTTTCGGTTGCAAGAGGTTAACCCCCTCTAAAACCTCGCCGCCCCCCGTGCTCTTGCCGGCGATAGTGACAACCGGTATCTTTGCAATAGCTTCAACCTTGTCTACAACATACGTGTCAACGCTTTTCGCCTCGTCTTTTTTTACATCAATGTAAAAATAACCCTCGCCCGTCAAGATAAATCCTAACGTCCTTGGCGGAACCGGGTCGTCGGGCGCGATAAGAAAACTTTCCGCCCAAAGGTCAAAAAAGATAACGCTTTTCCTGTCCGGTAAACCGTCATAAATTTCCGTTATTGTGTCGTCGTCAAAAACGTAAAGTTTTGTCCCTGCGTGACAAAAATACAATGCCTTTTGATTAATGTAACCGTATTCAAGACAATTTATATTCCCCTCGAGCTTATGAACAACCCTAAAACCTTTTCGCCCAACAATAACGCCGTTTTCGTTAATCATGTTAACAATCTCGGGCGACTTGTTTGGAGGACAAAGAAAAGGATCTCGAACGAAACAAGCGCCGGTAAAATCTTTATATTCCGTCTTATATGTTTTTAAACTCGGAGGCTTCGGGCGTTTAATCTCCATAACTAATACCCCTTAGTATTCAATATATTTCCGGTCACGTTTTTTCCCGACGGAAGTTGTTTCTTTCCCGCCGTCAAAACGTCATACATATAAGCGGCTCTTTCAACAGATATCTCGTTCTCGTCCATGTTATACAGCTCAACAAGCAAGTAAAGAAAAATCCCGTAATCCTGTTGCGGAATATCTATCAATAGCTCATCTTTTGACGAAGAACTAAGCCTCGGATAATTTCGGCGATAATATATCTTCTTTTCTGTCCTGTCAAAACCGTTAACAACAAGAATCGTTCCCGTCTCGTCCGGCTCAATCCTGTAATCTGTTAAACTAACATACCCCTCGCCCGTTTTATACTGAAACTTTTCGGGCGAAAAACTTTGAAAAGGATACCAATATCCGATCTCGGGATCTTCGCTATCCAAAAGTTCTTTTGTAAGTTCTCGAAAATCATATTCAACAAAACAAGCAAACGCCGGAATGTCTTTCGGGTCGTTGCTGTAAATCGCTTCGTAAATTGCTATATCTTTAACAAAAAACAAAAACTCGCCGAAAAATCGAATAGAAGTCTCGCCGTTTATAAATCCGCGAAACTCGATAAACTCTTTGCTCGAAAAACTTTCCGCGTCCCTTTCGCCGTCTTCGTCCGTTACAGAAAAACTTCCATTCCCCGAAACTTTAAAATAATACGACCTTCCCGCTCCGCTTATAATATATTCCCCGTCAACCGAAACAAAATCATCAACTATATTAGATCCGTCTGCCGACAAAGTGTTAACAAGCGAATTAGCCGGAATCGTGTATGAGGCTAAATTCGGAACATCAACGGTAAAAGCCGCCAATGCCGTGTTAAATATTGTCGGAAGTTTGCTTTCTTTGTCGTCGTCCTCGAGCGACACGTCCGGCATGTTGTTTAAATCTTCTTTAATCTCTGCATATGTCGGCATGTGTCGCCCTCCTACGTTTCTTTAATAAAAAATTTCTAAAGTGCCGAACCGCCGGTTATCCCGCCAACCGCCATAGCTCTCCAATCGTTGAAGCCTGCGATAAACCTTGCGCGCCCCTTCCAAACGTTAACGTCTGTATTGTCGTCAACGTAAGAGCTAACGTTAAGTTTAATTCTGTCATACCAAACCGCTCCGCCCGCGATCTCGTTGTAATTGCTGTCAATCAAAATATAAGGCGAAGTCCCCGATTTAATATATTGGTTCAAATAACTCCAAACAATAATCGTCCAACGACCAAAGTTATAGTTAAATCCGTTGTTAGCCGTTGCGGGGTCTTTGTCCGCGCCAATAGCGGCGAAAACCGCCGCTTTAAGAGTTGCGTCATTCGGGATAAGAATTGTGTCGGGCGCAATGTCTAAAACGTTGTGGTTATCATCTCTGAAATCCTGCATCTTGCATTCAAGTTTAACAAGGTTGCTGTTTGAAAACGCCCCGGCAAAAAGGTTGCTTTGGCTAAAAGTCCCGTCCAAAATCGAAGGATGTTCTTTTGAAAAGACCGAAACGCCGTCCGCGCTTGTAGTGTCAAAACTTTTATTTTTAAAATTAGTAGTAGTTCCCGAAAGCGCTCCGCCAATAAGTGCGGCGCCAAACTGCTCCCTCGTTCTGTGAAAACCTTTCAAAAATGCCGTAGGAGCTTTCTTAAAATCGATAACCTTGTCGTCTTCAACCATCTCTTGAGTTATCTTAAAGCTATCTTTCCAAACTACGTGTTCAAGGATCTTTGAATAACCCTCCTGCATTCCGTCGTTGGGATAAGCTCCGCCCTCTCCGACAGGTTGAAACCCGTCCATCGAAGTCATTCCGGTTAGCTTAACCGAATAGTTGTTATCGCTGTCAATAGAGAATATCTTATCGACTGCGCTATTTTTTTCGTACGTTTCCATGTTACTTTCTAAAAACTTGCGAATAGGTGCTTCGCTTTTTCCGAAAACGCTGTTGTTAACGCCCGAACTTTTTGAAAATGTTATTCCTGCCATAACTTTTTAAATCCTCCTTAACTAAATTTGACGGCAACTCGGCCGCCTACGCCTTGCGTGTCCGACAAAAACGAAACAATCTCGGCTACGCCTGCCGTAGTTGTCGCCGTAACGTTTTGTCCGTCCGCCGAAAGTGTGACTTTGTTTCCAACCTTAAGCGCCGCGCCGTCCGCCGTAAGTGTCGCCTCAAACGTCATGTCGGGCAAAACTAAAATTGCCGGAACGGTAACGCCTGTTGCTCCGGTAACTTCGCCAACCGCAAGATGTGTCGGGGATGTCGTCGCCGTGACAAATTCGCCTGCGCTGTTAACTTGTAATAGCTGCCCTATTTTATAGCTCGCATCCGCCTTGGTCGCAAGATATAAAAAAGGTTCTGCCGAATTAACGTTTCTGTTGTGTAGTGTCATTTCTTCATACCTCCGCCGCTTGTAACTTTGCTCTTGTTTGCCCTTAAATCGTCGCCCGCCTTAACCGTCGCCGTGCCGTTTCCTTTTTTGTGCTGTGCCGGCGTGACAACTTGAGAACCGTTAGGACGAATTTTGCCAATCATAGAACTATCCATAAACTTAAATTCCTTTCTTTAAAAAACTACTGTTCGAGATACTTCGTATAATCCGCCTGTATCTCGGCGTTTGTCATCTGTGGGTTTAACTGTTTGTAAATCTTCATTGTCTCGGGCGGTACCGTAACGCTTGCGCCCGAAATTCCCGAAACCGATTTTAGATGTTCTGTGCCTGCGCTTCTTTGCTGTCTTTGTTTTGGACGAAGCGCCGAAACCGATTTAAATATCTGCGCCGGAGAAAGATTAGACAAAATAAGGTTTTGAAAACTCGCTCCCATCTCGGGGGTCATGTTCTCAATGAAATTCGGTTCAATCCTGTCGAACTCGTCGCAAACCGAATTAAAACGTTTTGCAACCTCAAACTGCTGTGTCGAAACTCGCTCATGCTCGATGCGCTGTCTCAATCCCTCGTTTTCCGCGAAAAGTCGTTCTTTTTCCGCAAGCCCCTCAAAATATTCAATAGGAATTCCTGTCTCGTCCGATTGTCTTTTAAACTCTCGTTCTTGCTCTGCCCTTTGAACCTTTTGAAACTCCGCTTGTTGCGCCGCTATCTGCGCCGCAATCTCGGAAGCCGTCCCGGTAAACCCAACCCCCCGAAGTTGCCCGACAAGCGTTTCCATCTCGCCGCTAACCTTTTCAAGTTGTTGCTTTCGCTTTAAATCTGCGAACCTCGCCCGCTCCTCAACCGTCTGCTCGGGTTTTTTCGCCGCTCCCTCGGCAGTTGTTGTCGAAGTTTCGCCATCAACTTGTTTTTGCTGTTCGGTGTTCTGCGTGGTATTCGCTTCTCGAGATACTCCGTCGAATTTCTCGGTCGTTTCGGTCGTTGTGCTGTTAGTCGTTTCCCCGTCGCCGTCCGCTTTCGTTTCGGTCAAGCTATCGGGCGAAACTCCCAACGCCTCGTACAATCTGCTTTCGTCCATATTAAAAACTCGCTTTCTTGATTTTTAGGCTGTTCAATGCCGGTAAGATTTTTAGGCTATTCAATTGCCGTTTTGTTGCCATAAATTTTTGTATAAAAAAACAAAGTCAAGCTCTCGCCCAACTTTGCGTTTTTAAATAAATAATATCTATGCCGTAACCTTTTCGACCTCGGAAGTTTCTCCGCAAACTCCGCAAGTCAAAATTTCGATATTAGGTTCGCTGTGTTTAGTAACGTGAACCCCGTCCGAATACGTCGCCTTTCCGAATTCGTTACGAACCAAAAGCGCCCCGCAACCGCAAAACATATCCGCAACGTGTTTAATTTCGATAGATACCGGAGCGCCCTTAAATTTAACGTTATGCCTCGAGCATTGAGGATTAGCGCAATAAACCAAAGTGTCATGAAAAAGTCTTGTCGTTTTCTCGGGCGTGTCGTCGTCCTTAACGCTATATGTCCCTCGTTCGATAAAAAGGTCGTTGCCGCAACCCTCGCAAATATCCATATTATTTAGATCCTTTCAAAAAAAATTAAACTCCGCTCGGCAAAGTCTCTGCCCCAACCTGTGCCGTCTGTTCTGCGCCCTGCAAAACATCTGCGCTCGCCCCGAGTTCGGGCGGTAAACTTTGCCCCTGTTGTAACAGCTGTTGTTCCAATGCCTGTTGCTGTCGCTGTTGTTCCAAAAGTGCCTTTTCCTCTTCAACCTTTTTGTCCCAAAATTCAACCATCTCGCCGGCAAACGGATACTCCGCTTTTTCTAACAACCGCCAATACATTAACCGTGTTTCCGCGCTTGTCGGGTCTCCGAAACTTCCCGTCGTGTATTCTTCTTTTATCTTGTTGATATATTCCAAACGGTTGTTTGAATTAATTCCGCTTTCATCAATTGAAAACAAAAAACCGTCCTCGTAGTATAAATTTCCGAACTCGTCATATTCTAAAAAGTCATATCGAGAAAATATATATGTCTCGTCTTTTCCGTCTTTGCCTTTGGAAACATACTCCCTCGGCTCGTCCGCAAACGCTAAATACATCTGAAACATCTTTTTATACAAATCTGCATAAAAATCGTTTTTCAAAACGTGCGTAGCCTTTTGCATACCCGAACTTTGCGCAATCATCGACTCGCGCGCCGCCGCGCTCTCCCCTGCGTAACTCGCCTTTCCTTGAAACGCGTCGGTAATTCCTAAAACCGCCTTGGCCTGCGCGTACGCCGTCGAAACCGTTGCCGCGTCCCTCGATGTGTCGAACTCAAGCGGTATAGCGTTAATCGCCGACATCTGCTCCGGCGAAAGCTCAACCGTTTGAATTATGTTTTTAATTTCAAACGATTTCTCTTGCGGAACGGTGACTATATATGCCGCATTCTTTGTCTTGTCGGTCGATTTATCCTTTGCAACATTAGCCTCGTGTTGCAATCCCGAGATATCGTCGCAATCCGAAACCCCAAAAAACTCCCCGTCTTTGACCTCGTTTTTTCTAATCGAAAACGGTATATCTCTAATCTGATAATACGGTATCTTTTGTTTCGTCATCATTGGGACCTCGTCAATAACCGGAATTCCCCCGACGACCAACTGTTGTCCGAAATCGTCAAAAGCCGGCGCAAGTTCGGTCAAAAGCTCCCCGTCCTTGTCTTTTGCGATAATATCCGCTTTTATAACGTTACTTTCCGAAACCTGTTTTCCGTCGTCCGCCTCTTTTCGTCCAAAGATATTTATAAAATCCTCTTCAAGCGTTTCGCCGTCTCGGTCTCTCGAAACAAACTTTCGAGATCCACAGCGACAAACCTTGTCAACGCCCTTCGTCTCTTGACATTTTGCGCAAACTAAATCTTTTCTTGCATAATAATCGTCATACCGGCAAAGCTCAACATCTCCGACCCAAGCAATATGCCCGATTTTATCCCTGTTTCTGAAAAACATCAAAACAAGCGTTACAAGCTCATCCGAATCAAGCTCGTTCCCCTCGGTGCTTCCGCTGTCGTTAAACTGCGAAAACTCGGTATCAACTCCCTCGTCCGAAACGTCCTTTCCGTAGATATCAAATATCCGCCGCTTGGTATTATTTCTAACAACAAAGATATAGTCAAGGTTTTCAAGATCGTCGACAAACGGTTGTGGAATAATGTACGACGGCGACAAAGCCGTTAGTTTCAATTCTCCTTTAGTGACGGCGGTCGTCTCGGTTGCGTCCCATTCAACAACAACCCCAACCCCCGAGCAAACGTGTGTCAACCGTTCAAGTTTATCGTTAAGGCTTTTAAACTGTAGCCGGTTAACCTCGCTTTTTAAAAACGCGCTTATCATTCGCGCCCGCTCCTCGTTTTTCTCGTTTTTAATGCGCGGAGAAACAAGAGGAAGCGGAACATCGCTTGAAACTTGCGAGTTTATTAATTCTTTTGTAAAGTTATAAACGACTTTGCAATTATCTTTTTTGTCGTGCGCCGTGATGCCGGTATAGTATTGTTCAAAACGTTTGTTATTGCGTTCTCTCAAACTGTCGTGTTTTTGCTTCGCAAAATTAAATTTAGCTTTTGCCTCGTCAAAATTATACAATCGGAATTCCCCCTAAACGTTTTTCTATTAAATCCTTTTCGGCTCGCTTTGCCTTTCGATAATCCGAAACGATATCTTTTGAACATTTAATATATTTTTTCTCTTTTGCTGAATAATAGCTCTGCTGCTCCCTCGCCTTGTGCGCTATCATAGCCGCAAAAATTCTGTCGTCGTGATACCCGCTCCGAGCGTCCGCTTTTCCTTTTTCGTCAAATTCAAAAGACAAACATTCTCTTAACATTTCGACATCGTTAATCAAATTAATTGAATTCTCGATAACTTCGCCGAAAAGAGATATAATCATCGGCCGAGTATTCCCGTCCGTCTTCCAACCAAACTGTTTCGTCAAATCCTTTGTAAAATTCTCATATCTTTGACGCACATAAATTTTTGGATATCGAAGCCTTGCAAGTTCCGAGACGACTTGATAATTGAAATTTATCTCGGGTGCAACCAAAGCGTCGTTGTAATATTTGCCGAGACAATATAAAATCTCGACAAACGGCGCGCAATCCGCGGATCTTAAATCTATCGCTACGCTTGCGACCTGCGCCCCCGTGTCGTTCCTAAGAACAAACGCCGTGTAAAAATCCGAACCCTCGCCGGATGTGTCTGCTCCTACAACGTATTTGACGTTTGAAACCGGTCTTTGATAAACTTCGCAAACGCCACCGCTTAAAACTTCAAAATCTAAAATAACGTCTCGGCTTTCCGGGTCCTTGTATCTCGGCGCAAAAGATATCGTCTCAAACTTCTTTTTCGATAGTTCTTCAATCCTCGCCGCTATTTTTTCTATATTGAAAACCGGTCGACCCGAAGACAAAAACGCCTCTTCCGGGTAACATGGATACGCTTGCTTTATCTGATCTTTGTCAATATAACCGCTAAATTTATCGTAATACCAAAAAACCTGCTCCGGCACTAACTTCTTTTTATCTAACAGCCAGCGACAACGTTCAAAAATCCAATCTTCGCCCGTCTCAACCAACTTTAAAAAATCTCGTTTCAAATCTTCGCCCGAAAACTCGATTCGATATTCTTTAGTTCTCCACCACTCAAAAAAACAATTGATGTGCGCCCCGCTTTGCCACATCGCGTGGTAGTCGTTAAACCCGTTAGCGGTCGATTCGTATATCTTTATTGAATTCGCCGTCAACGCTTCGTTCAAGCCCTCTTGTAGTTCGGCGATAGGAACAGCCCAAAACGCCGCCTCCGAAGCGTGAAGAAAATTTAAGGTCCTTGAACGCCCAACATTCTTGGTCGCTACCGAACATTGCCAAAACGAATTTAATCTATTAAAACGAAGCTCCCGACGGTTGTTATATTTAATTGTCGGGACAATTCTTTCCGGCAACCGGTCAAGAACCGTTTTAGCCTTGTTGTCAAAAATAACTTCAGCGTTTGCGGAATTGTCCGCAAGAGTTAACCCCTCAAAATTCAAATTTAAAATTGAGCAAGCTAATTGATACGAAGTCATGAAACTTGTAAACCCTTGTTGTCGACCCTTTAAGATTAAAAACAAAAGCGAAGAAATTTCGCCCCGAGCAAACTTCCCCTTGTGTTCGTTCAAAATCTTCACAAAATCCCGCTGAACGTCGTTTAAAAAAAACGGAACGGTTTTTTTATTCTTGTCAACGATTGTAAAAATCATTTCAATTAATAGCTCGGGGTTTGCCCGAACCTCCGCCAAAAGCTCCGGCGATCTCGTCAAATATTCCGCAACCGCTAAAACAAACCGCTCGTCATCCGTCGCCCTTGCCCGCTCTGATATAATCTGCTTTGCGGTTATCGCCCTCGCTTCAACCGTGGTTGTCATTTCCCCGACCCCTCCGAACCGCTACAAATCAAATCTTCAAGTTTAATCGCGCCGTTTAAATTCTGCGTCGTCTCGTCTTTATAATCAAAATTGTTTTGCAAAGAAAACTTTGCACCTTGAAAAGTTCGGTTACTAAAAAGGGCTTCGGCGGTATATTCTTGACATTGTAATTTTGCAAGCTGTATTACGTCGCGAAAAGCCTTTTTTTTGTGTTCATAATTTAACAAACTTTGTCGAGATCTAAAACCCAAAGCCAAACAAAGGCCCTCAACCGTTTTCGGCCGCTTCTGATCTTCCTGTTTTTTAAAATATTTATCAACAATCGCCTGCATCTCGGCCGCCGTCCTATATTTCGCCTTTGCCAAAAAAAACAAACCCTTTCAAAAAAAATTAAACAAAGAAAAAAAGCACCTTTTTTGTTAAAAAAATGCTTTTAATCTTTCAAAAAAATATAAACGGGGAGAACTTTTGCGCAACTTGTTGTATTAACAATACCGCAGAATTCTAGCCCCCGCGTGTCAAATTCTAAAATTCTATGCAAAACGCATAAAAAAACAACAAAAACACCGTCGCCCGCTCCGCTCCGGTTCTGCTCCGTGCCGGTTCTGCTCCGTGCCGGTTCTCCCGTGCCGGTTCTCCTGCTCCGACTATAAAATAAAAATCTCGCCCGCAAGGGCGAACCTTAACTATTAACTATTAACTATTAACTATTAACTATTAATTATTAACTATTAATTATTAACTATTAACTATTAATTATTAACTATTAATTATTAACTTAAAAAAATATCGTGTATTTTCTTTTTTGTCTGTAAATTAATATTAATTGTGAAAATTATTTCAATCGTGTATTCTCTGAAAAAAATTAAATCAAAAATATTAAAAAAATCCGTGTCCAAAATGCAAATATAAAAAAATGCACAAACACCGCGCGCACATCTTGCGCAATATGTAAAAGTTGCAAAAATTAAAAATTATTTTGTTTTTTTGCTTGACATCTTGTACAAGATATAGTATAATTAAATCATAAAATAAAGGTTGACAACCTAAACAGTCAGAAAGGGAAAAAACATGTACAGAAAAATTGATAATATTATTTACGACACAAAGTACAGCAAAGAACTTGGAGAAAAAATTTTCAAAAAAAACGGAAAATGGATATCAACCCAGACACTATATATTACGCAAAACGAAGATTTTTTTATAGCCGAAATATATGACGATAACGATTGCGATGCACCGACTGATAAGATCAGACCAATAAACGAATCAGAAGCAAACAAACTTCTTGAAGAAGGAATTTCGCCATATAAAATAATAGAACTTTAACCCGCCGACCGAGCGGCGCAAAACAGGCTTTAAGCTCGGAGCGTTCCGCCCCCAACCGGGCGGAGGTAGCAAAGGTAACCACCACGGCAACGTCTCGAAAAATCGAGCCGGATAAAAAAACTAAGGCGGCGGCCACAAACGCGGAAAGGGAAGCAACCATGACAAACTATCAAATAATCTATAACGAACTCGTTAACCGCGAAATAATGACCGCCGAAAAGCTCGACGGCTTCATAGCTCGCTACGGTGATATACCGTTCCACACCTTTAAGGAATGGCAAAAACTAGGTCGCCAAGTTAAAAAAGGCGAAAAAGCCTTGTTTAAAGTCTCGCTTTGGCGATACGGTAAAAAAAATGTTGAAGTCAAAACCCCCGAGGGCGAAGAGAAAACAGAAAAACTCGAAAGATACTATATGCAAGATAGCCATATCTTCTCGTTCGACCAAACCGAGAAAAAACCGACGTTTAAAACTCGTAACGCGGACGAGCTCCGCGAATATAACAAAATGTTAGCCGACCAGCGCAAGCAAAAAGCCGAGCAATCGAAGCCGGAGCAAACAAACTTATTTACGCCCGAAAAGGTAACCACCACGGCAACGTCTCGGCAAGCCGAGCCGGCAACGTCTCGGTAAAGCTAACCAATTATAAACATATGGGAGGGGCTCCGCTCCTCCCCCCCCCAAAAAAAAGGAGAACACAATGCAAAAAGAATTTAACCCAACAAAATATAAAAACGACTTTTCAAAAGAAAAGTACGACCGAGTCATCATAACCGTTCCCAAAGGCGAGCGCGAACGAATAAAAGCCCTCGCCGAAGCGCAAAACCTCTCGGTAAACGCCTTATACGCAAAAGCCCTCGCCCATTTTGAACAAACCGCTCTTAAACGGTAACCACCACGGCAACGTCTCGGCAAGCCGAGCCGTCAACGGCTCGATAAATCGAGCCATATAAAAAAAGAACGCTTTTCGCGTTCTTTTTTGCGTTTTATATTGTCTACTCCGAAAGGCTTTGAACAAAATCCGAAACCTTAACCGTCGTTAACCGTTTTTTTGCTAACTGATATCGAAACCATTCTCGCCCCGAAATAAAATATCTGCGCTTTATCATCTCGACGTCCGAATAGAACCAGTCTTTAACTATCTGCCTTTCAAAACACCCGCAACCCTCGCAACCCTGCGAAGCATATAAAACTTGAATTAAATCGTCTCCCGTCAAAACTTCGTTTTTTAAATCCTCGTTAACCTCCGCTAAAATCTCCGCGTTACTATACATAAAAAAAACACCTTTCAAAAATTTTTTAAACTTGTCAACATTATATCATATTTTTTACTTTTTAAATAGCTACAAAAGGCTGTCAAGCCGTTCAAAAAACAAAATACGCCTCGAGTAAAACTCCGCCCTCGAATAACAAACAACGCCAAAAAGCGAAACAATAATATCGTAGCTATTTCCCGACACAAGTCCCTTTAAAAATAAATCGGTTTGCGACGGAAAAGAAAACTTCGCCGCCTCCTCAATAGCGTCAATCTTCTTGCTATACCTCAAAGCGCGTTCCGCCGAATTGGCGGTCGGATCTCCTATAGCGTTTTTTACCTTGGCCCCCGAAAATCCGTTCCCCGAAATCTCGTAAAAACTCAACACAAGTTTTTTCATCTCCTTGTATTGTCTTAAAATGCTTTCAAGTTCGTTTTGTCGAGCCCTTGATAACCCTGTCTTTGGCTTATAGTTACGCATTTTTTTAAACCTCCAAATCAGTATAACAAGTGCAAAAGCCTTTCCCGTTATCAATAAAGCTCAAATTTCCTTTGCTGTCCGCAATAACCGTTGCGTTCCGACAAACCACCTCCTCGTCTTTATTCAAACTGTCTTCAACAATTTTGTTGTATGCCGCCTCGGGCAAAAATAAAAAATCGTGAGAAAACAAAAACACCCCCTCTCTTAATTTTCTACATGTTCAGTTTTAAAAGCCTAACAAAAACGTTATATCCCGAGATATCGCTATAAATAACCTCGGGGTCTTGCGCTAAATAATAACCCGGATACCTTTCGCTCCAGTATTGTTTGTCAAAACAAAGCCCCCTCGCGAGTTCCTCAAGTTTTCCGCCCCCCGCCTTGTCGGTTGGTGCGTGAACTTTCGGCATAGTAAGGTTTTTAGACTGTTTCCAACGCCGTTGTCCGCTTTGCGTTTTTGTGATATAAATCCGTAACCGCTGAATGTTATCCGCGTGAATATTAAGGCGAGACCCAACAACAAACCCAAACGAAACAAAATTCTTGTCAACCGTTATCCCCCAAAGACTTTCGACAACCTCGGGAGTAACAAACCAAGGCAAAACGGCGTGCTGATGACATCTAACCGCTTCGCCGTCCTTGTCCTTCGTTTCGGTCACCGCGATATATTTAAACTCATCTAACCGATCTCGATAAAAATATCTAAGTCTACGAATAAAGTTATCTAAATCTCGTTCACCCTGTTTTTTTGTTTCGGGTTCGTGTCCTTCGGAATAAGTAAGAGTATAAAACCACCCGCGCTTTTCGGTGAAATTTGCAAAAAGCAAACGGTCAAAATGTCTAACAGCGTTTTTTTCATTCAACCGAACTTGCGATTCGGTACTTGCGTTAAATTTTTTCGCCCTTGCCTTTTTCGCCTGCTTGGTCGAAACTTTAAAAAACTCTAAATCAATACAAACGCCGTTTCCGCATGTCGTTTTTTTCTCGCGTGTGTAACTGTTAGCCATTCTTTTGAAACCCTCTCTTTTTTAAATTCGCAATTTTCCGCTTTGCTTCGTCGCACAATTAATAACGTATACCAGCTATAAAGCGGCCGCCGCCGCTTATTTTTTTTCTAGCCTTTTAAATATAAATACATATTAATGTGCACGCCGAAAGGCTAAACGTCGCTTTTAACATCTAGCCTTTTTTAAATTTAACAAACAATTAATCAAACTTCATCTGTTCCGGAACTTCTTTTTTTCAACCTTAACAGTTTTTAAAACCGCTTTCATGCAATACTTCAAAACCGTCTCCGCGTCGTCAATTGAAAGCTTCTCCGCCGAAAGCATGTTATTAACCTTTGCCGCCAAATAGTCTCGCCTTAACTCGTCCATGTTTTTTCTCCTTTCTTTAAAATAAAAACTACTTAATAAAAATCGCCCCACACTTGCCACAACGGTCGCTCCCGGACCCCCACTGCGCCCATCCATCAAACGAATACCCGCAATTGCTACACTTACAAGGATTATCCCCTCGAGGCATCATTCCAAGCGACACAATCTTTGCCGTCTTGGGTTCAACCGCCTGATGACGCTCCATGTCCATTTCCTCTGCTTCATATCCTCTAAGTTCTTCTCTCAACACCCTGTTTTTTTCGCACTCCTCTAAATACAGTTGCTTATAATTATTTTTCAAAAACCTCACATCCTTACTAACAAAATAAAGCGTAACAACGCCCCAACCAAAAAAAATCCCCAAAAACCAACCAACCAAGCAGTCAAACCCAAACTCGTTAACTAAATTAACCCCAAAGAAGATATAGCTAAAATAATTTAAAAACATATAAACAACTAAACCGACAAGAAAATCTATCCCCAATATTTTTAAATACTTCATTCTAACAATCCTCATCAACCAAAACAGAAATAATCTTAACTTTCTTTCGCCTGTTTGCCTTATATCCCTTGCAAACAACCTGCCTAATCCAAATATATGAAATTCCCGTCATTCTCGAAAGTTCCAACATATTGTCCGAAACCGCCAAAGGAAGCTCAAACTCGTCCCCCGTAACCGCCATATATAACCTTTTTAATTTTGTCATAACAAAAACCTGTCAATCATAGCTTGTTGATTTATCAAACTCAATGTTTCGTTTAACCCCCGAAATTTCCTCAACGCAAAAATTCTTAACGCGAAGACAAATTCGACAATCTGAACAAACGCTCTCGTTTGCAAGCTCAACGCCCCCAAACGAAACCCGACACAAAACAACCGGTCGCCTATCTTTGCAAACGTCGCAAACATCTTTAAACTTTCCTTTTTTGCGTTTAATTTTAAAAGTCTCAAACCAAGTCTTAAAACAAGGCTTCCTTTGCTCAAGTCCTCTTTCCCTCTCCATAGTCCAAAACGCAACCGCCGCTTCATACGGCTTTAAGTTCTTTTTCAAAACAATCCTCCTTTCGTTGTTTTTCCGCTAAAACTCTCTCTAAAACATTAACTAAACCAACAAGCGTTGCGTTACAATCTTTAGAGCGCGGAGCTCGTCCGACTTTTCTTGCCGCAACCGGCGGCATATTATCAAAAAAATTCCCGTCGCCGATAAGTTCTCTAACAACGTCTAAACGATCGCTCTTATACGTGTTATAAACCTTACCCCTTACGCTACAAACCGAAGTATTTAAAGCGTCCGCTATTGCCGTATAACCGGCCCCGTTTTTAATCATGTTTCCTAAAATATCAATTTCAGCCTTTGACCAATTAAAATAAGATTCGGGCGCCAAAGGCCGAGCCGTTAACCCTAAACACTGTACACGTCGACGAATAGCCCCTTCGCTTCGATTTAACAATAATCTAAGGTCCTTATATGAATATTTAAACTCAGACAAATACTTTCTAAGCCTGTCGTCCTCGAACTTTGTCCAACGATCCTCTCTAAATCTCTCGACAACATCTTGCTTCCGTTGGGCGTCAACCCAAGCCGGTTCTTTACCAAGCGCGCCGACCGGAAACCTGTCCCAAGGTATTAAAGTTCTATTTACCTTCGCAAATCGCCAAAACTCCGAAATAGAAACTGTACAAAAAGTTTCGTTATATACCTTTTTATACCTAACCGAAAGCCCTTTTGAGATCCAACGCTCCTTAACGTCGCCCGAGGTATACCCAAAAACGGCAACAAGAACGCTATTTAAAGTAGGATTGTCGCAATTCGACAAAAAGCTCCCAAGACCTAACCTATTTACCTTAAGACGTATAGCCATTTCGCTCCGATTTAGCTTTAAACAAATCCCCCTAAGAGATATCCTCCCCCAAAGCTCCGAAAGAAGTTCTTCCTCCTCTTGTGTCCAATGCCTTTTCTTTTTTTTACTTTTAACAAGTTCCATATAAAAAAACTCCTATATCATACTTTTATATCGCTGCTCTCGCTCTTCCCTGTCCATTTTTTTGAAAATGTTTTCCGGCGTAACCTTTTCCGTCGGATTAAGTTCATCGTTTAACTCCTTAATTGTTCCCTCTGCCTTGGAAATCATATCTTTTAACTTCAATCTATAACGCTCAACCGTAGACAACTCAACCGGAACATTTAAACTTTCAAAATATTCAATACCCCTTCGGTACGTCGCTTCGTCAATATCTCCATATCCATATAAATCTTGAAGTTCAGGAATAGAATTGCAATCCAAAAACCCTTTTTTATCTTGCTTTAACTCTCGCTCCTGTTTAGCCTTAAAAGCCTTGTTAGCATAAGAACTCCGCAATCTTTTCAAATCCTTAACCAAAAGCTCGGTAATTTCAATCTCTTGAATAATCTCTTTTTTCTGCAAAATATTTAAATCCAAAACAAATCCCCCCTAATCGTCATATATATTACCAACCACCTTCATGTTTTCACAGTGCCCTAAAAAATATGAGTTATAATGTCCGTCGCTACTTGTGACACCCAGTTCCATACAACTCATACGAACATTAAATTTTACCTTACCTGTTTTTTTATCCCCAAAATGATTGAACGTTACAATATCGCCCTCAAAAATCATTCTACCGCTTTTATCTTTTAATCCGGTGTACTGCCCCAAAGTATCTACATCTACCGCATAACCAAAAGGTGGCAAATCTGATATGTGATGGGTAAAAGGCAAACCATCTCTGCTACGTGGATTTGGCCTTTTTAAATAATATCCGCATTGCCAATTTCCGTCTTCAATATCTTTAGCCCTAAAAATTATCTCCCGTTTCATAACTCCCTCCCACACTCCGGGCAAAACTTTGCCCCAATATCAAAAACCGTCAAACAACAACTTTCGTCAACCTCGTATATACCAATTATTACACCTGTACAATGCCGACAACCCTTGCGTTTTCCCTGCTTGCTTTTAACCTTTTGCTCGTCAACTTTTCCCGTCGTAAAAGATTTCTCAAAAGAATATTTCATCGCCTTTGTAGCTTCAACCATCAAACGGTTAAGCCCTTTATATTCTTTGCGTGGCAATCCGCCTTTCTGTTTAAAAGAACGCTTACTGATAAAATAATATAAACTCAACCCAACAAAATATCCAACAAAAAAATAAACAAGTTGCTCAATTATCATCACTCCTCAACCTCCGACCTATCTAACAATCGTCTCAACAGTTCAGTTTGCATACTAACTTGCTTAATCTGTTCTTTTCGCAACTCCTCTTCTTCAAACTCCCGAACTCTTTCAGCTAATAATATTCTTTGATTCGCTACAAAGTTACAGTTTATCCTATTTATGATCAAGTGACCCGCGGTATTTCCCTGCAAAGCCGTATATTCTTCAACGTCTACCCCATACCACGCCTTAATACTTTTTTCAAACTGCTCATTAAGCCCTTTTCTGAAATCTTCAACCCTCTCGCTTAAAGACTTTTCATTATCTTCAGCTATCATCTTTTTAAAATCTGACATCTCCGCTCCCCTCTACAAAATCAACAAATTTATAACCTTCGCCTCCTAACTCTAAATCTTTGTTCTTTGAGACTATAGACTTAACATAGAACCCCTTACTGTCCGGCGGTTCGGGTAAAGGCTGCCAATGCGTAACCCTATAAAAGTCACTACAATATTTCATACAAACCAAATCATAATCACGCCAATTTTCCCCGTCAAAAAACAAAACCGTTGAAAGGCTAGCCCCTTCAATAAAAACGATAAACTGAAAGGGTTCTCCGTATTCGTGCTGAAATACTTCAGGCAACCTATCTTTAACGCTTATCCAATTACTCATCTCCGCCCCCCAAATATCAAAACCACACCGGCCAAAAGCGAAACCGCAAAAAACAAAAATATCAAAACCTCAACAATCATACCTTCGCCCTCGATTTTAACCAATTTTCCGTCCGCCTCCTCTGCGGTCGCCCCATTTTTCGTCAAAACCTCGAAAAACCTTGTCGTGTCCTGCTCGTTTAAGCTAATCATATCCATTCTATCTCCCTCTCCGTTAAAAGCACGTGTGCCGGCATTAAAAGCCCCGCCGTTATCTTTGAAACCGTTTTAAGACTAACGTTTCTATACTTCGTCTCAATCTGCTGTATATACGTCTCGTCAAGCCCCGACCGTTCCGCAAGCTCCGCCTGCGTAATCCCCTGCCGAAGCCTTTCTTCTCGAACGTTCTCGCCAAATATCTGTTTAAGCGGTATCTTATACATTTTTTCTATTCCTTTCCGCCAAAAAGCCGTTCTTTGTTTTCCTCTAAAACCTGCCAAAGCCCTCCGGCTAACTTCTTAACAACCTCTTCCTCTGCCTCTTCGCTCTCAAACGAAATGTTATAATGCTCTATAATTCCATGCAAAACTTCATGAATAAAAGTTACTTCTTTTCTTGTGTCATTAACCGTTTTTGTATTTAAAAGCTTAATCTTATGAGTATCAAAAAGAATTCGTCCGTAAAGCATAGCCCTGCCGTCATTCAACTTTTTAACGTGCCGAACCTTATACTCAAATCCGGCTATCTTTATTTTTTTAGGTATATTCATTGCGACCTCCCATCCAAACTCGTCTGCTCAATCTCTTCCGGGCAAAAAAATCTTTTATCCCCCTCAATAATAAACCTCTGCCCCGAACTCTTGCCAAATATCTTCGCCGAAATTTTTTTACTTATCCGATTTAAATCCTCAAAGTTCCATTTACTGTTAATAACAACCGTCTTTTGCTCAAGAGAATAAAAAATATCCTCAATCGTTTTAACGTCTAAATATTCCGGTGGACCCATGTCAGTCCCAAGTAAATCGTCAAAAACCAAAATATCAAACTTCCGAAGCGCGCGAATTTTCCTGTCGTAGATTACGCTTCCGCGATAATCCTTAAAATCTTGAACCATGTTGTTGGTTACATACTTAACCTCAAAAAGGTTCTCAAGTAAACGATGTGTAATGCCGGCACATATGTGTGTCTTGCCCGCTCCCTGCGACCCTCCGACAAAAAACCAACCCTTTGGATCTGACGAAAACCCGGTTGCGCTTTTTAAAATACGCATCTGCCAATCTTCCGACACAATAAATCTATCCAAAGACTTTGTCTCAAGCCAATCAAAAAACCCAACGTTTTTATATTCTTTATAAATCTTCTTTGATTTAACACAAACGCAATCCCGAACCGCCTCGCAACCAACAGCATTTAAAAAATAAACAACTCCCTTGTCGAAACATTTGGAACACCTATGCGGCTTTTCTGAACGCATCTTGTTTTTATACTCAATAAGCTTTAAATCGTCGGCGCGCGTATCCTGCCTCGAAACGCTCGAAAACCCGTCGTCAAATTCTTTACCAAGCTGTCGCGCAATAAGCTTGTCGCGCTCCTTTTTTTGAAGCGTGGTAAACAACTCATCAAAATGCTTGTTAATCTCCATTTCTTTTCCCTCTAATCTAAACTAAAGCCATGTTCTTGTTAACCGCCCTTGCAATAAGCGAATGCTGTTCGGTGGGCTTTTCCGTCTGCATCTTTGCGTAATCGTTGCGCCAACTCTCGCTGTTTAAAAACGTCGCCGGAAGCTTGATATATTTTGGCTCGGTGTCCTTCGTAATCTCGGCATAACGCTGGGCCCCTTGAACAATGCTCTCGAAACTGTCCTTCTTTAAAGCCTTAACAAAAGCTTTAAGGGCCAACTGCTTGTCAATCCTGCGCCCTTTGGGATATGCCTCCCAAAACGTTTCAAACCCCTCTGCCGTCTCTTTGCTTTTTGCAAGAGGTATAATATATTCCCCCTCAAGCGTCAAACTAAGTAAATTCTTTTCCAAACAGTTTGTCGTAACCTTTTCAATCTGCTTTTTTGAAAGATACGGAAAAATGTCCAAAAGCTCGTCGACAGACGGTACAACTTCTTTTTTAAGATCTAAAAGAACCGATATGAACAGAGCCTCCGTGGCGCCATATTCCGTCGCCATAGCGACGTTAAAACCGTGAACGCTATTCTTTGTCTTTGTCATAGCTATAATACCCGTCAATCCCTTTCTTTAAGCTCCAAGTAAGATTGTGTTTCTTCGCGTCTCTTTTGGAAACAAATCTGCTGTTTTCGCCTTTTTGCTGACATTCTTCTATAGAACAACCTCGAACCTCGTCCGTCGTAAGTAAAAACCCGCAAACCGCGTTGGCGGAATCGCCAGCCTGCAAAAAGAAACAACCTCTACATTTCTTCAACCTCTTGTTTTGCAAAATTTCGTATGCCACAAAACAACCCCCCTAATCCCCAAAACTAACCCTGTTTTCTTTAATCGCCCGCTGGGCTTCTTCCTTTGAATAAAAAACGTTTTTAAGAATATTGGAAAACTCTATATACAATCCAACGTCGTTTAAACTCATACCCCCGTCCGACGGCGAGAAAAACCCAAAAGCCGAAAGCCCGGTAATGATAGACTTTGAAACGGTATATTTGTTTTGCTCCCCGTCCTCAATCATGATGTCGTCCAAAACAAACCAAACCTCTTGGAACATCCTAACCGGGGCATATCTAAAGCTAAAATTTAAAACAAAGTTATCAACCGCGCGTCTGAAATTCCGTTTAAACGTCTCGATAGTGATAGCCGGTTCAATAACAAGCCCCGAAATCGGAACATTAGTCGCAACAAAAACGTCCTGTTCCGGCAAAAAGTCGTAAGTAATCTTAAATCCCCTATATTCAAGTTCGCCCATTCTTTTTCCCTCCGTATTTTTTTAAATAATAACTACAAAACTTGTTAACCTCGCAATAATCGGTACATTTAACGTCCCGACCCTCAAGCCGTTGAACCTGTCCGCCTCGCCCCCTCGCAAAAGCTATTGCCTCCCCCGAGCTGTCGAAATAGTTTTGTTTCCCGGTCTTTAGGTCTTTAACCGCGAAGCGCTCCCCCGAGTTAAAGCGTTGAGCCAAACTGCAAGTCGGAAGCTCCCCGTCCGGAAGATGTTCCGAAACCTCAAGCTTTTTGAAATACTCCGTCAAAAATTTTTCTATAGAGATAAAATCCTTTTCCGAAAACTTAAACGGAATAGTAACTATCGCCGTCTTGGGATACCCCTCCCGAAACTCGCTTTCTTTTCGACTAAAATCTTTGACAAATGCAACAACTTCGCCCATTCTAACCTTATGCCCCTGTCGCCTTAAAAGCCATGAGTATATTAAAAGTTGCTTTCGCCAATCGGAATAATCTTTCTTGATTACCTTCCAAACCGAACAAGTTTTATAATCAACCACCGTCGCCCGGCTCTTGTCAAAAAAATCGAACTTCCCCGAAAGGGTATACTTTGAAAACTTCGCCTCAAGGCGAACTTCTTTCATGTCTCCGTCCCCTGCCGGCTCTTTAGCGGCTACTTCGTGAACCGCCGTCCCGAATATCCGCCAAACCATGTCCGAAACATCCGAAACTATCTCGTGCCGGTGCCGGCGATATAAAAGGACCTCCCGAAACCCCTTAAGCGTTTCGGTAACGCGATATGTGTTTTTCGGGAACGTCTCCTCCCCCGAAACAAACGAAACCAACGCCTTGGGTAGATTGTGCTTATTTGTTATAATCATGTCGCAAACCCCGGCGCCTGCGGTTGCTCCAGCGCTTGCGTTTGTTCCGCTTTTTTCGTAGCGTGCGACAAAATCCAAGCGTTAACCATATCGGAATACTGTTCTTTGAAAACCTCCGGTTTAATCGGTCTCTCAAAAGGCGCCGTCTTAAAAAGTAAAACAACCCTTGGCTTTTTAACCGTCTTATATCTCGGAACATCAACAAACCCTAAAAACTCTCCGTTTCGAATGCGCTGTTTAATAACGTTGTGATATGGATACATGTAAAAACTCCCGTAAATTATTTTTTAAAAAAAGGCCAAAAGCCCGCTTGGTTATCCCTTGCGAATAATCTATCAATATCAAATAAAGGTCTTTTTTTTCGAAGAGAGAAAAAAAACAAGTGGCTATCTTGTTCTTTAAAAATGAAAAGGGGTAAGGGGAAACCCCTTCGCAAGGGATAACCAAAAAGGCTGTTGTTATTCTTTCATAAATAAAACCCAATGCGTTTTACTTTGTTTTCCACTCCTGTGACCTAAAATTGGTTTTTGTTCTGTTAAAGACAAAATAGAGCTAAGCTTTATATCTGTTTCATTCCATTTAAAAATCAAAAATCCTCCCGGTTTTAAAACTCGAAAGCATTCAGAAAAGCCTTTCGACAACATTTCTTTCCAGTCAGAATATAATGCACCATATTTTTGTTGCTGAAATCCGGATGGCGGCTTTGTTGCATTCAAAGAACCATACATACTGGCATATTTACTTTTACCCGTGTTTCTTGTTAGATGGGGTGGATCAAAGACTACTAAAGAAAAAGTGTTGTCCTCGTGCGGTTGACTTGTAAAATCTGCGATTAAATCAGGACACACCTCAAAACACCTTCCATCACAAAGCGTTAAAGTTTCATTTCGGATATCCTGAAACAAAACACGAGGGTCTTTTTTGTCAAAATAAAACATTTTACCACCGCAGGCAACATCAAGTATCTGTTTCATGCCTACAAAACCCCCAAATTTTTAAGCCTTATATAATTTCGCTCGAGCTTTTCAATATCTAAGCCCCAAGCCTCAAAAGCGCAAGCCGTGTCAACCGTCGTTGAGTTTAAAGGCATAACGTCTTTTTTGGCCATAACCGCGAATGCCATCTCCTTAAGCCCAACAACCCTCGCCGACCCTATCGGAGAAACAAAAAGATCTTTAATTGCTCGGTTGCCAAGTTGCGTCTTCGAGTAATATATTTCAATAGCCTTCTCAAGGCTCGCTATCTCGGGCACTCTTGTCGCCATGGTTCAAAATCTCCTTCTTAAACTCTTTAATCGCTTCAAGCATAAGCTCCCACGCCATGTTCATTCCATAAACAAAAATGACTTCGGGTTCAATAAGCGGGGCGCAAACAGAAAACTTTTCTTTAAATTTTTCCTTAACGGCTGTCTCGTAACTCTTTGCAAGGCCGGAAAGCGCAATCTTCAAGCTGTAAACCTCTCGGCTCGGCGCATAAAGCCTGTTAATTAAGTCGTCAATAATGTCAACCGTAGCCCCAATAGTTACCTTAAAACCGTCAAAATAAATCTGCTCTTTCGCGACCCCGACAAAACTCTTACCGGCCGTTTTCTTGACGTCGGCCACAGCTTTATAAGGATCTTTGCTCTGCTGCTTATATGTTTTTAAAATCATGTCTTCGATTATGTTTAAAGTTATCATGTGAAAACCCCAAACTCTTCCGGCTTTAAAAACATCGCCTTAACTTTTCTTAAAGTTTCCGGAGAAAGGCTTTTAAAATTCTCACCCTCAACCCCTGCAACAATAAACGTTCCGTAAATAACATCAACCGGCTTGCCGTTAAAGTTATACAAACTGCGATTTAGCGGCAAGCCTTTAAGTTTCCCCTCTTCGTCGCAGATAATAACCGCGTCGGGCAAAAATGAAACCGTTTCGATATATCCCCCAACCGTCCCCTGCAACGCCTCAAGCGTGTTGGAAATAAAAATCTCTCTCGCCGGCTTTTTTGGTTCAACAAGCAAAACTTGAATCAACTGATTTCTTAACATCGTTAAACTTCTCCCGTCATAAAAAATATTAAACTATCCTTTTAAAAGACATACTAAATCAAAAATCCTCTGTTTGCTATCGTCCGACAACGAAGCTAAAGCTTTTAAAATTTTTTGCTCTATAGTCGGCGGTTCGTCCGTTGGTTCGCTATCCTCCGGATTTCTCAATAAATGCTCAACCGTAACGCCAAAATAGTTTGCTATCTTTATCAAATTAGCGTCCGTCGGAACACAACCGCTCTTCCAGCGTGTGCCAAGAGACCTTTGAAAGCCTATCTCTATAATTGCGGCAGTAGGTGAAATGTTCCGCTTATTACATTCCTCTACGAAATTCCAATAAAACATTTGAATATCCTTTCTTAATGTTTTGTTTAAAATTTATTAACTTTGCTAAAGTTGCAAAAGTTTATTATTTGTGATATCATTTCTTTAAACTAACTAAACACAACCACAAACATGAATTTGCTGAACTTTAATTGCATTATAAACTGTACTTTATGAACTTGCAATAGGGTTTTCATAAGTTTGTAGAAAATCACAAAAACCAAGGGATTATTTTATGTTTTATGACAACTTTATAATAGAGTGTAATAAAAACAACATTTCCCCAACTGCGGCAGCTCTTAAAATTGGATTTCCGCGCTCAATCGTAACAATTTGGAAAAACGGCTCTAAGCCTAGAGACGCTAACTTAAAAAAAATAGCCGATTATTTCGGCGTTACCGTTGATTATCTTTTAAGGGAAAAAGAAAACGCCGCCCAACTGGACGGCATTGAGACTACGACGGACAAGCTCATAAAAGCGGTTGCTTCTCTTTCTGAAGATAAACAAAAACAACTTCTTGAGATGATACGTCTTTTTGAAGACAACCGATAGCAAACTCAATAAACCCCAAAAGCTCGCTGTCACCTGCCTCGCTTGCGGCTTCAATCAACCCTATCAAATTTTTTTCCATTTCCCAAAAACCTCCCAAGCAATAAATAACGAAAACCAAATTTCGATATATTTAATACTACGCTTTTTGTAAAATAATAACAATAACAGAATTAACCAAAATTCGACAATTGTTTTTATAAAAATTTACAGTTAAAAGAAAAGTGAGGGGTAAAGACATGACGGGAATAATAGTAACGCTTTTTAATATATTAGCGTGTACATATTTTTTGTTTTCAGATGGCTCTTTCACAATTATTTATTTTGCCGGAATAGCCTATCTTCTTGAAAGTATTCGAGGTTACGCAACCGGCGAACTAAAGTCTTTTAGCATACCGCTTTCAATAATTATAGCCGGTGTTTTGGTTGGAATAGCAAACGGTTATAAGATATTCGCGTCTATATGTTTATTTCTCTGCATCGGTGGAGCAATAATCGGAACTCTCGGAATACTGTTTACAATATGGATGATGATTTTTTCCGAATACAAAAACCAACCGCAACAACTCCCAACCATAAGCGAACCACCAAACGAAAAACAAAAACAGCCCGAAATAGATAAAGCTATCCAAGACTACGAAAACTTAATAAATCAAGCAAAAAAACAAGCGGAACATATCGAAAAACTAAAAGCTCATAAACAAAATTTATACTCCGAACAAAACAACAACCCCGAAAACTATCCGCCCCCATTCTAAAAAAAAGGTTAAACCAATGCCCATATACAAAATGTCCGGCAAGCGTGACGGGCTCTCGCAATACCGTGTGCGAATAAACTATATCGACGCGCTCGGCAAAAAAAAACAGCTCGACCGTATAGCCTACGGCAAAGCCGAAGCCTCGCTCCTCGAGGCGGAACTAAAAAAGCAAGTCTCGGCAAAAGATATCGCAACAACAATGTCGATAGCCGAGCTATACGAAGAATACATAAAAAACAAAAAAAGCGAGGTTCGAGAGACCTCGCTTTTAAAAACGATCGCAACCTTTAAAAATCATATACTCCCCATATTAAAAGACGTTAAACTAAACAACATAAAACCCCAAACGCTCCAAAACTGGAAATCGGAAGTTCTTAAAAAAAATTTAGCCTTTGTTTCAACAAAAAATACTTATAAGGAGCTTTCCGCCCTTTTTAATTACGCTGTAAGACTACAGTATATAAACCAAAACCCGCTCCGTCTTGTCGGAAACTTTAAAGATCCCTATTTTAAGCCGGAACAAGAAAAAATCTGCTACTACACGGCCGACCAATTTAAAGCGTTTATATCCGTTGCAAAAATCGAAGCCCAAAAACAAAACAACCTAACCGCTTGGGGTTATTACGTTTTTTTTAACATAGCGTTTTACACCGGAATGCGAAAAGGCGAGATAAACGCGCTTCGATGGAGCGACCTCGAGGGCGATATAATTTATATAAAAAAAAGTATAACCCAAAAAATAAAGGGAAAACCAAACGTCGAAACTCCCCCAAAAAACAAATCAAGCTATCGCCAAATAGCTGCCCCGCTCCCCCTGCTTAAAATCCTAACAGAACACAAACAGCGCCAAGCAAAATTAAGCTTAAGCGCAAACGCCCTAATCTGTGGCGGCGAAAACCCTCTCCGAGACACAACGCTTTCAAACAAAAATATCGAATTTGCAAAACTCGCCAATATCCCAACAATAAGAATCCACGACTTTCGCCACTCCCACGCCTCTCTTCTGATTAATGAGGGCATAAACATAAAAGAGATCTCTCGCCGCCTTGGCCACGCCAAAGTAGAAATAACGTGGAACACCTATGGCCACCTATACCCCCAAGAAGAAACCAAAGTTTTAAATATTTTAAACAATATATCAATAGATTAAAACATATATCCCTAATCTCTTTTTACACGCTTTTTACACGCTTTTTCAACATTTTTTAATTTATCGAAAAAACCAAACAAAACAAAACAAAACAAAAACCGCCCAAATAAAGCGTTTTCAACACATACCAAAACAACAAAAAATACAACAAAATAATAAATTCAACTCCTGTCGTCCCGACCAGTCAGAGTGTTCTTATAGGATTTCACCTATAAGGACACTCTTTTTATTTACACTTCCGGTGTCCATTCCACCCCCTTGCGCACTTTCAATTTCACAGGTTCTGATTTCAATTTTTCAAGTTGCTCTGGGTGAACCTGTCCAACATAATTATAATGTATCTCTAAACGTTGCTTCAAGTAACCATCTTCTTTTTTTGCATGGTGCACCACAATTTTCTCAACAAGGTCATGCAAAATCCCTCGTGTCAGCTTTTTTATTCGTGTATACCTTTTAATTGTAGACATAAATGCTTTGTAATTTGATGCTTTTGATTCAAGTTCTTGCAAGTGTTTCTGTTTATCTACAAGTGTAGCTTCAAGTTCTGACTGTTCCTCATTGTATTTCTGAGACATCTGTGCAAACCTATCGTTTGTAATTACTCCAAATACATTATCTTCATAAAGCTTTGAAAATATTGTTTCAAGTTGCTTTAGCCTATTACTAATTTTCATAATATCGTTTGCTATGGTTTTTTTATCTTTCT
>CAYJJP010000002.1:0-38394 GCA_964370525.1 uncultured Desulfovibrionaceae bacterium
TTCATTTTTCTGCGTAATTGTGTGAGTGGATACATCGCAACGCCAAGTACAGTTATTGCAAGTATCGCAAGCTCCCATGAGTTCCAAAAAAGAACGCCAATCAAGGCAATTGATGAAAATACACGTGTTGTAAACAATTTAGCCGAGCTTAATAAGCCACTACAGGCCAAATCCGCATCATTGTTATACGCAAAGAGGATAAGCCCAGAGTTGCTTTTGTCAAAATAAACTGGATCGCAACGCAAGAGTTTCTTATAGAGGTCATATTTCAGATCCTTGGTGATATGCGCTCCTACCCATGCGTTAAAATAGGTTGCTCCATATGACCGCGCGCGTAATAAGTTCATGTAAAAACCGTTATAATTATTATTTACATATTTTGTAAAAGTTTTACATTTTTTATTTTTGCACAAAAAAAAGAGTGTTGCGGTACACTCTTTTTTTGTTTAGTTTAGATTTGCTATGAGCAATACATTATTTATTCTTTAAGCTCATAATCGACTTGAAAAATTCTTTGCTGTCCTCGCACGTCAAAAGGAGTAATACATCGAATCAATTCTATCTCCCACGCATAATATGTTTTGTTGACATCAAGTATATGTTTATCTATACACGCCTTTACTAAATCATATTCGTTCAATAGTCTACAATCTTTTATTTTTACTATGCATAAGGCTTTTCCTAGAAAAACTTTTTCAGGTGAAAGTTTGTGTATATATTCTGTACTTTTACTTGCGCAAATGAGGATTTCCCCACGAAATTTAGTAGTCCAGGAACGACATTCAATTGATTTTATGCCTTGTGCTATCTTCAAAGCAAATGGTAATTTTACGGAAATAGCTTTCATTCTTACTCCTTTTCTATTCTATTGATATATGCTTGCAAGGTATCGACGGCTTTATTTGCTTCGTTATTATCTAACATATCGAAGTTGAAGTTGTGATATTCGAATGCTGGTATTATTCTAGCGATGAATGAGTTGAGCGCTTTTGAGCTATTATTTTTGACAACTCCA
This sequence comes from uncultured Desulfovibrionaceae bacterium, assembly GCA_964370525.1. Lineage (GTDB taxonomy): Bacteria > Desulfobacterota > Desulfovibrionia > Desulfovibrionales > Desulfovibrionaceae > CAYJAD01. Next base: position 1,016 of record CAYJJP010000002.1, read on the forward strand.
AGCTCGTGTAATTTCTGCCATTTTGCATAACAAGCTTTATATCTTGGTGATTTAGCGTTATTGTTGTAAATGTTTTGATTATTTGTATTTCCTTGCATAGCGTTGATAGCTTTATGTAGTTGTTTTGGGCTACATTTCGCGGCTGAATCTTTTCCGGTTTCATTTTTTAGTAAAGTTCGATAGGTTTCGTCATCTAATCCTAGTTGTTTTTTTAAGATATGAATTTTAGCAATAAGTTTTCTTGACATATATTCTCCTATAAAAAAGCCTGCAAGCGAACACTTACAGGCTTTTGATTAGCTAGTTTTCGCTATATCCAATGGGATAAGGATAAACTCATTTGTTATAGGGTCACGTTCATAGAAACGTATATAAGACTTTGCTTTTGTGACGTAAATACTTTCTTTGAGTATTGACATTGCTTTTTTCCACGTTTCGTTATCGAACTCATATTGTAGTAATGGCAATAATTTTGATGCGGAGAAGTTACCTTCTTTATCCACCTGCAAAGCACGCGCGACAATTTCTTTTATTTCTACGCCAGAATTTTCTGTAATTTGCAGCACATATTCTTCAAGTAATTGTTGGACAAGAGCTGTCCTTTCGTTGAAAGCGATAAAATCGCTTGAAGCTACGGCTATCTTTTTGGAGCCATCAATACCTGTTATGGTGTAGTTACCTTTTTTAGAAGACGATTTGACACAATATTCATCTTCCAGGCACTTCACAAGCACCTGAATTTCTTCAATCGCTTCACGTCTAAAGCATTCAAGTATACCTTGAATATCTTTAGCTTTTGTAAATAATGACTCTACGATATCGTCCTTGAGCAAGTCATATTCTTTGATTAATTCTTTAGGCTTGAGTGTGCCGTCTGATAGTCGCACATAACCCTCAGGTATTTTGAATTCTTCCATTTCATACTCCTTATGGTTTATCGTTTTGCTAATGTCAACAAAACGATGTTTTACACGTTATCCACTACGGTTTTATTGACTTTACAGCCCATTTCTGCCGCGAGGTTTATTGCTTTGATTATGTTATTATTTATAGCCAATGGGTAAGCGGTTGATTGTCCGGTACGCAATAGAAGTAGTTCGAATGCTTCTAAGCCGCTTTCGTCTATGAATGCGGATAGTTGAACATTGAAGTAGTTACAAACATGAGCCAGGTATTCTTGCACATTAGCTATTGGATCTAAATCGAAGAACTGTGTCCTTTGGTTTACTTCACGCACTTGATGCACATGTTCGGCCATGCGTGAATAAAGTTCTTGCTGACCTACAAGAATGACGGCCAATACTTTTTGAAATCCGACTTTGATTTCGTTTAGTCCTTTAAGGTGTTTGAGTGTATTCATGTTTAGCAAATGCGCCTCTTCGATGACAATGCAGAGTTTATTCCCTGCTTTGTATGATTCGATGAGGCATTTTTCCATGTGTCGCAGTTTTTTTTGATATGAAACAGCAAGCGAACAATCTGGATCGATGGCTAAGAGGATAGCATCGCATATATGCGCGGCTTTAAGCACATTTCCTTTTTTATCATTTTCTGCCATTCCTATGGGGCTAGGGCGAATGAAAATGACGCCATCGCCGTTGTGAATAAGGGCATGTTCCAAGTCGTCAACAAGGGTTGTCTTGCCAGAACCAGACTCACCGACTACGGCGCTCATTTTCCCTTTCATAGCGGTTTCTTTTAGTTTTTCGCGAATAAGGGTGATGTTTGAATTTGCATATACTTGTTCAACGTCTTCTATGTCGCCGAATAGATTTTCTGGTATATTAAACTTTCTTTGTGCTTGTAGGCTGATTGTGTGCTTTTTGATAAGCATATTTTTTATCTCCTCATTTTCTTCCTTTGGTATGCTAATTCCGTAGGAAAGAAGTAGCTTTGTGAATCTTGCTCTAAATGTAGGTTCTTTTGGGTATTCGCCATTTAGTGCAAAGTTTATGGTAGTTTTAGAAACGTCCAGGGCATTAGCCACTTGAACTTGAGTTATTCCAAGTTCTTTTAGTTGTTCTTTTATACTTTTCATGCTATCCCCTCGACTTTATCTAAATCGCTGTCTAAGCGGATTTTTTTACTAGGATTAGTATAAACAACCTCAGCAAACTTCATATCTTTTTCATTGAAAGCTTGAATTACGTCTTTTACCTTATCTTGCGTAACACCATTCGGATAATGCTCTTCTAACCACGCCATAGAGCTATCTGGATTTCTTGCCCATGCAGGGCATTTTTTACGTAATATAAGGCCAATTTCAAAGGTTGATAAAGGCGGCAATTCTTGCTTTGCAATTTCTTCTTTGGTAACTAAATCACTGGCTTGCTTCTTGAAGTAATGTGAAGTTTCGCCAATGTCGGCCATAGCGTTTATGCCTTGATATGGCTTTGCTTTCTTGCGTTGAAGTTTCTTTGCTTCTTCAATGCTTTCGACGCCGTAAGCGGATTTTAGAATTTTATCTTCCATTTTTTCTGCAATGGTTTTTGCTTTAGAATTGTATTCTTCACCAAATACTGGCGCATCTATGTTGAATCCAGCCTCATCATGAATGATAGGTAGAACATCAAATCGCACACGCTGACCGCCAACGAGGGTACGTGTAAGATACATAATAGGCACATTATAATGGGTATTGAAAGGCGACAAACACACTTCAACTTCTTCTCCAATGCGAATGTCTGGAATGGAAGAAACGTCATATTTATGCGAACCATAAGTTTTTGAAGATAAAGTGATGACCATACGTGCATTTACTTTTACATTCTTCTTGCCTAGCAAGGCTTGCTCGTACAAGAACTCAGCTGATGGTGCCATAACTAAATGCTCTTGTGCTATAGAGTTCCACATATCGAAGCGCGTTTTTTTGTGGCGAGTATGCGCTTTTCTTGCGCAAAAGTGTATGCGCCACTTATCGCACAGGGCTTGCAATTCATCACGATTAGCCACATCGGTAAAGCGCAAGCGCCCCTCGAAAGTGGTTTCTACAAGGTTTTGACACTGCTCTACAGCTCCCTTAGCACGCGGATTTCCTTTAGCGTGATGAATAAGCTCAATGCCTAAGCTTTCGCAAAAATCACGCATCATGCCAGAGGTGTTACCGCTTCCTTTATCCATTATTAATACTTTAGGAATACCACGTAAAGGGTCTTTGTCGCCTCTATCGCTCATGGTAAGCACTAAAGCTTTAATAACTTCTTCGCTACGTTCAGCCCCCTCGGAATAGTGAACATAAAATGCACCGCTGTAGTGGTCTATAACAATGTAGCGCCCAATGGTAACGTCTTTTACTTCATAGAGGTTATGTAGCTTGTTTTTGTAAAAGGCATCTTTTTCCATAATGGCCACTTCGCCGCTAGGTAAGTGGTATAAAACACATACCGACCAATCTTGTTGCCAGGTATGGTTAACATGTGCCGAACGCATACCAACAGCTGGCTTTGATTGTATCAGCTGACTAGGATGACAGCCAATATTTTTCATGACCCTATTGATAGTGGTCACGGATGGCATAGCCACTTCACCGGTTTCGTTATTGGCAATTCCCTCGCCATTGGCTTCCAAGATTTCAACAGCAAGTTTTACGGGCATAATACGCTTATTATTGTCGCGATTAGCCAAATGCGAATAACCAGCAACACGCATAGCAAGCTCTTCACTTACCTTAGAAGAGCCAAAGTCTGAACGTTTTTTTCGTCCAGATTCGTAGCCAGCCTTGCGCAAGTGCTCGTAAATGTTCTTTTTCGTAACACGGCGCTCGCTTGCAGCTTTGGCAATAAGCTTTCCACGCTCTTTGAAAGGTGTAGCTTCAAGCTCTTTGCGTAATTGTGTAAAATAATCTTGAATAGACATGGTAAAATCCTTAGTCTGCTTGGTTTACATCAAAATCCGCATCAAAAAGGGCCACTAAATCGACGTCAAAACGGCTATTTTGCAATTGATTGTGTATTGCAGTAAGGGATAAAGCCACAAGCGCGTTGGTTTCCGTATAGGCTTCTTTATTGCCTAATTCATCAGCCAAATCTAAATATTGATTATGTAAAGCAACAAGTCTTGCAAAATGCCCGTTTAAAAGCTGCACTTGGGCCGCAAATTCTTTAGCATGCGCATGATACCTAATTTCATTTTCTTTTTCTTGCAGCTTACCACTAGGGTTTTTATATTCATTTAGTTCGCGCTTAGTGCTAATCAGCTCTTTATCAAGCTTTTCAATAGTTGCTTTTGCTTTATTGCCAGATTCTATAGCCTGCTTTTTGTCGTTTTCAATAGAATTTTTTTCAATAAGCAAGTCAGCAATCCAATCACGCAATGCGTCTTCATCAGCATTATAAAACTGCTGTTCAGCTATTTCACGCTCTTCTTCTGGCATGGTTGCAACAGCAGAACGAAAATCACGCATCATAGCTCGCGGCAAACCTAATTTCTTTACAGGCTCATATAAATTCTCGCCTAAAGCTTTAAAATTTTGAATTTCTTCATAAATGGAAGACCTTGAATAACCCATACCCTCGCACAATTCTTCAAAGCTATTTGGTGTAAAAACACCCTCTTTGCCAACAAGTTTAACGCCCTTATAATCATTATTTTCTTTTCTTTCATAAAACCACTTAAAAACACTTGCCCTTGATAAATCTGCTATGCTTTGTAAAGCCTGTATTTTGCCAATTTCAACAGCAAAGGCTAAATCTTTTTCTGTTGCATTAGAACTTGCTACTTGTGCCAATTCTCTGGTTTTTTCCCAGTCCACGCTAGTCATTTCCATATTCATACATATTTCCTATTATATTTTGTGCCACGTTCTGGCTTTGTTGCTGTAATAAAAGAAGTTTGTTTTGCTCTGTCTGCATTTGGCTATAATAAGCCAGCGCAATGCCTATAAATATAGGTTGAACAATATAAAAACCTCTCTCTTCCCTAACATATCCATGTTCTTTTAATGCCAGCAAATCTCTATTGATGGTATGGTATTTTTCTGCAAGTTTATCGCTAATTTCTTGTATATTCATACCCTTTACAACATCTTGCATAAGCACTTCAAGCACACGTATTGTGCGAATATTGGCAGGAAGTTTCTCTGCCATAAGCTACTCGCAAGAAGCGCATATGCACTCATTCATTCTGTCAATTTCCGCAGCAATTAAAGCCCCAGCCACTACTAATTGACGTAAACGGCATTTGTTTTTCTTTTTTATTTTCAATTCTTTATCAACTCCACTTGCAGCAGACGAATCTTTAAGCAGATAAAACAAAGCTAAAGAATACAAATGCTCATCACCCTTTAGGCTATCGTCTAGGGTTGAATGGCCCTCAACATCTACTTGCCTTTGGCGCTCTTTAGCTATCAATTCAATTCCAGTCATAAATTCTCCTGCTTACCTGCCTACATAAATGAATAAGGCTATGCCTACTTGCCACAAAGTCCGTTGCCATTTTCGCGCTTATTGCCCCCTTTGCATAATACATTGAGCCATGCTTGCTTTCTTCTTTGTATAGCTCCACATCGGGAAATAGGGCTTGCACTTCGTCAATATGTTCAACTAGAGGTATCAAAGTCATAATTTGCATCTCCAAATAAATATTGTTTTGGCACACCAAGTTCTTGCAAAACTTGCAAAACTTTGGCACTATTCTTTCTGCCCTTTACAGTGTCGTACGCTATTTGGGGCGGTACGTTTGCCATTTTTGCTACAGCTGCAACTGTAACACGGCGACCGTTCACATAGGGCAGATTATGGATGAACTTTTCAACAGCTTCATAATCTCGCCCTTTTCCTTTGCCTACTTGCAAAAAATTCATTATTCCCCCTCAAGTCGAATCTGCACATCGCAAAATTCAGTAATTTTTATTGCCATTTCTTTCATAAATTCATTACCCTCGCCAATTGGAAGAACGGAATAGAATTCTTGCTTGCTTTTATCATCACGAATACCGCCAAAAGTAAGCATAGCCTCATCATTTCCAACATCTTCAATGCGTATATACATGCTTTGCATAACTAGCTCTCCATTACTGCGTCGGGCAGTATTTTACCGCTTTCGCATCTTTGAACAAAGTCTTCCAAACCAGCAAGATTGATGTCTAAAACAAATATTGAATAGCTATATCCTGCATTTTCATAAGTAAAAAAAAGTTCCTCATTTTGCGCAGTCATGCACAAGGCACCAGGCACTGTAGACGCAAAGGCTAAAAATTCACTAATTGTCAAACTATTTTCCATCATATTCTCCATTGTATAAAAGTTTATTCTTACCCAAGGCGCGATTAGTAAATGCCTAATGGCCTTAGTTTCCCACCAAAATATAAATCGCCCAAAATGCTTTCAAGGCGCACTTTCAATTGTGCATAGGTTGAAAAACCCTCATGCACTTGCACCGCATATTGTTTTTCTGCAATGCTAAAGGTAAATTTCAATCTATTCAATTCTTCTTCCATAAATCCGCGAACATACACATTCGCACCAATACAAATAGAAGTACCACCATATTCACCAATAAAAACTCTAGCCATACTAAAACTCCTTTTCTTCTAAAGAACGAAGCATCATCTGAATAACACCCATAAATCCATACATATAATCCACTTCTGGCATTTCTTGCATCCATTTACACATAAGCAAACGCCCCTCTTGTGTTCGTGAAGTACACAAAGCTAAAACATTTAGTAATTCAAAATATTCTAGTTTTACGCCCTTCAAAAAACTAACAGCTTCTTCAAAAGTGCATTCTTTGTTTTCTTCAAACCATTCAAGATACAATAATACTTGCTCTGCTGTTATTGAACTTTGAAATACAATAAATTCTTGAATTTTCATAATTACACCTCCTCAAAAAATTGAGCCAAAGCCTTATTCAAGGTTTTTTCAGTACCTTTATCGATGACCGTACCTGTTGAGATTATAGCATTTTCTAAAAGCCTTACTGTAAACGTGCCTTCACAATCCTTTACAAGCTCTGCTCTTGGTGTATTTACCCACCTATTGTGGTTCACAATAACAATTCTTTCTTTCTTACTCACAGCTTTATTTAACAGGCTCAAAAACTCCTGCGCTACTTCCTTGGTTGCAAATACGGCAGGCAAGCAATGCACATTACCACTATGCAAAACTTCATCTTTATTAATAATTGCTTTTATTTCATAAACCATTTCGCCCACAAAATTTGAATAAACTTTGTATTCCAAGTCAGGACGCATCAAACTTAAACATTCTTCAAAACCGTTTGTCATAACACCTCTCCTTTTTCGCTTGGCATATGTCAAGCTTTCTGTTATTTTTTTCTTTCAAGGTTATTTTTTTATTTTAAAAAACTAACCTCAAGAAAAAAGTAACGCAATCGTTTCTTTTTGTCAAGTAAAATAAAACTTTTGGGTGTTCTTTATTGAATTTTGTCGCCACGCGGAAAACAAAAAAATACAAATGCTTGCTTTTACTCATTTTTTTTATTTTTACATGTCCGCCAAGCGGAAAAGGCAGGTGCTTATGGGTATAGGTATAAGATTAAAAGAAGAAAGAAAGTCAAAAAAAATGACCCAAGAAGACTTAGGACTTCAAGCTGGCACTACAAAGAAAAGCATCATTACATACGAAAAAGAACAAGCCGCCATGCCGTCTTCTTTCCTTGAAAAGCTTGCTCCTTTAGGTTTTGACATACAATATATAGTGACAGGCGTGCGTTCAAATTCTGCGCCGCTCACTCCTGAGGAAAAAGAACTTGTAAGGCTTTATAATGAAGCAAACCAAAGCATAAAACTAGCTGTTATGGCAACGCTTACCTCTGGCGTAAAGGCTGGCCATGTCGTAAATGTGCAAGGCAATATAGCCGATAATATAAGTGTTAATGTAGAATAAATATAACCTAATTTCACACTTTCAAACGCTAACAGTATACAAGGAGTATCGGCAAATGGAAAAAATTATAGTAAAAGATTTTGAAACAGCACTAGATGCTCTAATACTGACAAGCCAAAAAGATTTCAATTTTGACAATGTAGAATTTGAAAATAATGCACAGCTTTCGATAAAAATCGAGGGCGACCAATGGGACGGCGCCATTGACTATAAAATAGCTGAACTTATTCTTAAACTACAAAAAGACTATGTCAACGCCTACAATATCATTACAAGCTCGAACCATAGGTTTGATGCAAAGTTCCTAGAAGAAAACAATATAAAAATTGTATACACGGTAGAAAAAGGCTGTAGTAAGATAGTTGCAAACATACTTGATGCCGTCTTACCAGAGGCGGCAAAAGAGGCGGTAAAAAAGATGACAGGAAAACAAATCACATTTACACTTTGCTTTGCTTTAGCAAGCTATGGTGGCACTGCTGTCGCAAACAAATATTTAGATAACAGCAGGCAAGCGCATACAGAAGATACAACTATTCAAATAATAGAGCAAACAGCACTTGCTATACAAAAAAGCAACAGTGCAATGCACTATTTAGCCACTCAAATGGATTCTAAAGATTTTGTCACCAGAAATGAAGAACAAAAGCTTTCAGCAAAAGAGGCCTTAGAAAAATATATGCCTATAGAAGAACCACAAACAGAAGGCACAAAATATCTTTTTAATATCGACAATTTGTATAAAATAGAAACTATTCATCTAAACAACTCTACAGTAAAAATCCGTTTCGGCAGAAAGCTAGTAGTCTTTTCATTAGGCAACCTAAACAATCAGCAAAGGGAAGATTTTTACAAAGCTTGTGCCACAGCTGATTCAAAAAAAGGCAATACACCTATCAATTTGCAAGTCACAGCCACTTTTCAAAACGGTAGCATTATCGACGGTTTTATAGTAGGCATAGGCACAAAAAGACAAGATGCTATAAGCTATGAAGACGCTATTGCAAAAATACTTGAATAATACTTTATAACGCAATTTCACAAATCCATATAAAAAGCCCTACAACAAGAAAAAAGGAGTTTTTATATGGATTTTTTATTTTGTATTTTCTTGATTATTGCTACGATTTTACTAATTATTGCGGGCTATGTAGATTATAAAAACAGCAAAAAGATAAACCGCTATCTAGAGCTTATGCAAAATCACCCTACGCACTCTTGTTCTTGCAAAGCCCAAGCCCCAGCCCCTAAAGGCGAAGTGTCGCAAGATCTTAATGTCAATAGCGATGAATACCACACACAAGAAGACGTCATTGAAGATATTTTAGATTTAGCTCACAATCAAATTGTAGATGTTTTAGCCAATGAAGATTTGAGGGGAAAAACAGTCAAAATATCTGTCACAGTCGAATAAAAAACACATTTATAACCATATTTGCCACAAAAGCCACTAATTTATAAAGTGCATTTGTGGCTTTTTTTGTTTTCTTCGTTTCCTTTTATCTCCATAAAATAGGTTCATATATGCTTAACACCTCCACGCCATACAACACATTGCAAAAAAAGCCACACTGCAAATTTTCTCAACAGGAGCATAAGAATGTTGTTTTATGTACTTATAAAGAGCTTATTGAACAGGAAAAATATTTTATAAATGGCCAAAGGGGCAAAAGCTATATTACAACCTTGCAACAATGCAAAAAGTGCCCATATAGGAGTTAGCATGTTACCTATAGAAGAAGCCTTAGACAGCATCCAAAAGAACATCAGCCTAGAATCTAAAATAGAAAGGGCTCTGCAAAATAAGCAAAACTGGACGCCGAATTTATGTATTTTAGCGCAGGTTATAGGGGACATTCAGGCCCTTATATTTTGTGAGGCATTTGGCGGCATTTCCGTGTATATTCCAACAGAACCGCGCAAAACCTCACCCATTTCTAAAGTCCTTTCAGACGAGGCATATATTCTTCTAACTTCTTCGCATTTACGTGGCGCATATTTTATTTGCCCCATGCAAGAGATGAAAGAATCTAAAAAGCACATTGCGCTTGAATTATTGCGCAAAAATTATTCACAAAGGCAAATTGCACTAAAGCTTGGATTGCATGAAAAAACGGTATTAAGGCTTGCTAGAAAAGTAAGTAATACACAGCAACAATATACATTGATTTAAGGCGGATTTTATGGAGAAAAAAAGAATTTATTTAGCTTGCCCTTATTCAAGCCCCTCAAAGACTACACGTCTTATCCGTGTAGAAATGGCAACTAGGGCTTGCGCAAGGCTTTTTGAACAAGGGCATTTACCCTATAGCCCCATAACGCACGGGCATGAATTGTGTAAACGTTCTGAAATCACAGGCGATTTTGAAACGCACAAAGCGCATTGCCTAAGTTTTTTAGAACATTGGGCAACAGATTTTTATTGTCTTACACTAGATGGCTGGAACATTTCTAAAGGTGTTTTAGCTGAAGCGGAATTTGCAAAGGCAAGGGGCATTCCAATTACTAAAATTTCATTAGAAGATTTAGGTATAAAAAAACAAGCTTAAGAATAAATCAGTTCGTTGAATAATACTTAAAAGAAGTGCTTTATTTTTGAATTTTGCAAGGCTTTTTAATATTTTGAGAAGGAGTTTACTCTTCTGGTAAATGACTGAACAAAATATTAAAATAACGATGCAAAAACGAGGATAAAGCGCTTCTTATACTGACAGCGTTTCAGATAGTTATCTTTTGAGAGTATGCTAATAAAAAGCATACTCTTTTTTATTTAAGGAAAAACATATGCAAGAATACAGCAAAAACTTTGAATTAGCGCATGCGCATGTTGCTAAAGTTGAGGGCGATTTTGTAGACCACAAGAACGATCCTGGCGGCGTCACAAGGCACGGCATTTCCTTAAGATTTTTAGAAGATTATTCCCGCACAGAAAAAGGCAGAAAAGTTCTTTCTAGTTTGGGCATATACACAATAAACCGCGCAGCTATAGTGCAAATGACTAAGGAAAAAGCCAAAGTCATTTATTATAATGCATTTTGGACAGCGGTAAAAATAGACAAATTGCCTCAAAACGTATCGATAGTTATTTATGATTTTGCGGTAAATTCGGGTTCATATTATGCAATTAGGCTATTGCAAAAAGCAATTGGCGCGCAGGTTGATGGTGTTATTGGGCAAGAAACTATTATTAAAGCTTCGCTTGCTTGTGCCACACCGGAAAAAGAAAAGCAGGTATTGAAGTTTTTACTTGAAGAGCGTTCAAAGTTTTATATTCGCCTGGCGAAATCTAAACCACAAATGAATGTATTTTTGCAAGGTTGGCTAAACAGAGTTGAGGCTTTACGTGTATATTTGAACGAATTACGAACAAAGTGATGATTTTGTGCACGAAGTGTCCAAAATTTATATAATAGAAGGTAGCGCACATGAATTTTATAGGCGACATCGCAGAATTTGCAGGCAAGGTATTTGACAAAATATTTCCAAACAAGGCCGAAGCGGAAAAAGCTAAGCAAGAATTCACGCTTGAGCTTATAAAAAACGAAAATGACTTAAAGCTTGCCGCCGCTAAAAACATTCAAACAGAAAGCGCCAGCACGCATTGGCTTGCAGCAAATTGGCGTCCACTTACTATGCTTACCTTTGTTTTTCTAATAGTGGCAAGGTTTTTTGGTTTTACTGCACCCAATATTAGCGAAGCGGAATATATTAAGCTTTGGGAACTTATGGAAATTGGCATAGGCGGTTACATTGCGGGGCGCAGTGTTGAAAAGATTGCACCTAAAGTTGTAGATAAACTAAAAAAGTAAAGGCTAAAAAATGGGCTTCATAGATCAATATTCGGATTATATTATACTTTTTCTCACGCTTTCATTTTATGCCATCATGTATTTCATGCGCAATTCTTATGTTCCAAGAAAGGAATTTGACCAATTCAAGCATGATTTAGCCAAACAACAAAACATAGAATATTTAGCGCTAAATAAGACTATAGCACAAATGATTACGGCAATTGAAGTGGTGAAGAATGAAATTGAACACATGAAAAAAGACGTGCAAGAGATAAAACAACTAACCAACGGGAAGTGATATGCCACCAGTTTCAAAAATAGCAAAACTACCGAAACAGAAGTTAACCAAGGTCGACAAGGTTCTAGCTGATAATACAAGCACTTTGCGCGAAAAAAAGCAACAGTTACAAGACCAAGGGGTAGATGTTTCATTAAGTGGCTTGCACAGGTATTCACAAAAGATGTTGCAGCTTGGTAAAGAAGTAAATCTTTTTCAAAACACAGCACGTACTATTCATGAAATGAACCAAACAGGCGGCGGCCCCGTAGTAATGTCTGAAACAATTATTACTTTTTTGCAAACCGCACTCTTTAAAAAGATTTTAAATGAAGAAAATTTAAATGAATTAGATCCAAAATTACTTCTTTCGATGACGAGTGCTGTAACAAAATTAGCAAATGCATTGGTAGATTTGAACAAATTACCACAGCATCTTTCTAGCGACGCAATGGAAAACCAGCTTTCTAAATTAGTTGAAGAGCACATTAAATCTTTGAAACCGACAGAAGAAGCAAAAAAAGAGCGTAAAAATGCTAAGTCTAGAAAAAACTAATAAACTTTATACCGAAGTCTTACACGATGGCAATAAACTTGACCTTCGTCAAATGGGTTTGAACGACCTTTTCTTCTTGCTCACTGTTATTATGGGCAGAAAGGATATGAACCGCGAATGGCTCTATTATCGCTGTAGAGAGGTAGAGCAAAGCCCTTATGATCATATAGACCTTTGGGCACGTGATCATTACAAGTCTACCACTATAACAGTGGGCCATAGCATACAAGATGTTTTGAATGATCCTGAACTAACATGTGGCATTTTTTCGCACACGCAAAAAATAGCAAGGGCGTTCTTAGCGCAGATAATGCGCACATTTGAAACATGTGACTTGATGAAAGAATTGTATGATGACGTCCTTTATAAAGAACCTCAAAAGCAAAGCCCCAAATGGAGTGTAGATGAGGGCATAATTTTAAAGCGCAAGTCTAATCCGAAGGAAGCCACATTTGAGGGTTGGGGTTTAGTATCTGGCCAACCTACAGGTAAGCACTTTAAGCGCATGATTTATGATGATATTGTCACGCTTGAATCTGTTTCTACACCGGAACAGATATTAAAGACAACAAGCGCGTGGGAATTATCGCTAAACTTAGCTTCACAAGGCGCAAAGTATAAGTATGTAGGCACACGCTACCATGCAAATGACACTTATGAAACAATGCTTAAGCGTAATGTTGCAAAGCCAAGAATCCATGCTGCCACACTTGATGGCACGGACACGGGCGAACCTGTATTGCTTTCTAAAGAGGAGCTCACTAAAAAGCGCGAATCAATGGGCATGTATACCTTTGCTTGTCAAATGTTACTTGACCCACTAGCGGACAAGGCGATGGGTTTTAGAAGGGAATGGCTATCTTATTATGAACCGCAATTAGAGCATATTGATGCAATGAATATTCTTATTATAGTCGACCCTGCAAGTGGCAGAAACAAGAAAACAGATTATACCACAATGGGCGTTATTGGCTTTAATGCAGATAGGAAAAGGTATTTGATTTATGGCATAAGGGATAGATTAAGCCTAACAGAAAGAACGGACAGGCTTTTTGCATTGGTAAAGAAGTTTAGGCCGTCTAAGGTTAGGTACGAGCAGTATGGCATGCAGGCGGATATTGAGCATATTGAATTTAGGCAAAGGCAATTGAATTATAGGTTTGATATTGAACCTATAGGCGGCAACATTTCAAAAAAGGATAGAATTCTTGCTTTAGTACCGCATTTTGAAAAGCGCAAAATATTGCTACCAATTTCCAGTACATTTATTGACAGGGATGGCAAGGCGCAAGATTTCACTACTTTGCTGGTTGAGGATGAGTATATTCCTTTTCCGGTTTGTAAGAATGACGACATGCTTGATATGCTAGCTCGCTCGGTAGTAGACACGGAAGATTTATTTCCAGATGCAAATTCAGAAATGCGCAAACTTGGCATGAACTATGTAGAGGGCAATCAAAAAAGGCAATATGATATAAACCGTCTAACTAACAAGGATTATAAATATGGATTTCACGTATAATATTGTAGAAAGTAAAGAAGAAAAATTAGAAATTTATAATGAACTTGAGGCGCAAGGTTTACTTCAAATTCTCATGTATGGTGTAAAAGAGCCTAGTTTTGATATTTTTTATCAATTTACGTGTATGGGCAAAACGCTTGTAGTGAAGCAAGGCAATAAATTTGTGTCGCTTTTCATGGTTGCGCCAGAGCATAATAAAAGCGGTCAATTCCATTTTTGTTGTGCGCGTGCATATTTTTCTGTTTTTACACAGGTTGCCAAAAAGGCACTTGCAATGTTTTTTACGCAATTTGGTTTTGAATCTTTTTATGCATTTACGCCAAAGTGTTATTTCCATGTTTTTGAAAAAGCCAAAGAGGTGGGTTTTGCAACGCACTTAGCGGAAATAAAGGGCTATTGTTATTTTGCAAGGCAAAACAAATTTAGACCGGCAATTTTATCAACAATCCATAAAGAAGATATTTTGGGGGCATAAATGGGAATTGATTTTATAGATAATGCCTGGAAGAAAATAGAAACAGAAACCAAAAGGGCTTATGATGATGTGGAAAATGCTGTTAGTGACACATGGAATAAAATTGCTAACAGCCCAGACATAGAAATTCCAACTGGCCCACCAGAAGCCCCACAAGCGCCAGAAATTGAAATAGCGGCATTACCGGAAGATGAAAGTGAAGCTGAGGCACAAGCTCTAAGAGAAGAGGAAGAAAAGGAAGCAGCAAGGCTTAAAGGTTTATCTAGTACACAGGTAACAAAGATGCCCTCGCTTTTGAATTCGCTTATGGATTCAGCAAAAAAATCAAAACTAGGCTAGCTTATGAAAATTGAAGATTGTAAAAAGTATGTAAAATATCTTATTTCTGCAAAAAGTGTACGTGAAGAGCAGCAAAAAGAAATTGCGGAATACATTGCACCTAACCGCGGGCTATTTGATACGGATACGAATACAGGCACAAAAAGAAATCCGCATATGATTAATAATGCAGGTGAAAGGGCGCTTGTTAAATCCTCAGCTGGTTTTACAGGCGCAATGACACCGCAAACACAGCAATGGCTACAAATTGAATATGCCTATCCCTCGCTTAAGGAAAAACTGCATGCAAGAACATATGCCGATAATTTAGAACAAATTCTTATAAAAACTTTATTGTCTGGCTCTTTTTATCCTGCCATACATGAGTTTAATGAAGATTTATTAGCTTTTGCTTGTGCTATGCTTATGAGTGAATTTCATCAAGGCAAAATGGTGTATAGGCATATTCCTGTAGGTTCTTTTGCGCTTTCTTTAGATGAGAATAAGTTACCGCATTCGGTAGTACGCATAGTTAAATTTACACCAAAGCAAATGCTTGCACGCTTTGGCAAGGAAGTTTTGTCAACGCATGTAAAGCAAATGCTAGAAAATAATCCTTATGAAGAGGTAAAGGTTTATCATTTTGTAACTAAGCGCGAAGAGTATGATATTGATAAATTGGATAACAAGTCAATGCCCTATGCTTCGTATTGGTATGAAGAGAATGGCGATAATTACTTATTAGAATCTGGTTATACAACAATGCCATTTGTCTTTACTGCCTGGAGCGACTCAAAAGACATGTATGGCACAGGCCTTGGCGATAAATGCCTTGATGACCAAAAGCAAATAGACGCGCTAGAATCGCGTAAAATAGTGGGTTTAGACAAGTTTATTGACCCGCCATTGAAGACTACAGCAAATTATAAAAGCCAATTTGATACTTTTGCTGGCGGTGTAAATGTATTTAGCGCAACGGACATTGATGCGGTTCGCCCGCTTTATGACATTAATCATTTTCCCTCTGCCATGCCGCATATTAGGCAAGAAATACAAACGCTAGAAATGCGTTTAGACACGAATATGTATGCTTCTACTTTTGCAGATATTTCAATGGAAAACAGGCCAACAAATATGTCTGCTACGGAATACACGGCAAGAAGGCGCGATAGAATTATGCTTATAGAACCTAGCCTAGCAGCTTATGAACCTAGGGTTCTTATTCCACTACTTGAAAGAACAATTCTCACGCTAGAAAGAAATGGCATGTTACCGCTACCGCCAGAAAATTTAGGCGAACAAATAGCACTTGAGGTTAAGTTTACTTCTCCTATGAGTGAAGTTTTGAAAGAACAAAAGGCGCAAAACACAAAATTATTTGTGCAAGAAATTTTGGCACTTTCGCAAATAGATCCATCGGTAAAAGACAAGATTGATTTAGATCAAACGGTAGATGAAATAGCCGATGCCTCACAAATTTTTGCAACAGTGGTTAGAAGTGATGAGCAGGTGCAAGAAATAAGGCAACAAAGGCAAGAACAAGAAAGGCAATTACAAGAAGCACAAATGGCAATGCAGCTTATGCAAACCCAACAGGGCCAACAAGGCCAATAAGGAAATGTTATGGAAATAGGTAAAGACACACATGAATTAGACAAAGGCATGCTTATGCCACCACTCCCGGCAGTAGAAAATTCAGAGCAAGAAGAAATTCAAGAAGAAATTCAAGAAAAAAGCCAAGAAAAAGCCACTTCATGGTTTAGGCGCAAAAACAACTTAAAGGAAATAAAGAGGGAATAGCCGTTTTCGAGTTTGCAAACTGCTTTTTAGAAGAGTTTATGCATTTCCCACTCAAGTGGAAGTTCCACAACTTAAAAGGGGCGCAAATCGCAAATGAACGAAACTTACATAAACAACATGCAAGATTTATCTAAAATCTTAAAAACTCGTGAAGGCATAGATTTTTTTGTATTGCATCTAAAGGCGTTGAATGTGTGTGAAATAGTTGACCACACGGATGTAAGAAGAACAATAGAAAAAAATATTGGTTTAGGCTTATTAGAAATTATTTTCAAGGCAGACCCAAATGCTTTTCATAAAATCCAAAACAAATTAAGGGGGCATTATGCCGAATGATTTTACACCACCAACACCACCAGCTGATGCCGTAGTCGATGCACCGCTTGATGCACCAATTATAGATAGTGGCACATTAGGCGACAAACCAGCTGATGGTGACAAGCCAGCTGATGATAAAGACGACAAGCCAGCTGATGGCGACAAGTCAGCTGATGGCGACAAACCGGCTGATGGTGACAAGCCAGCTGATGATAAGCCAGCTGACAAACCAGCTGATGACAAACCAGCTGATGATAAAAGTGATAAGCCAGCTGATAAAGTAGATACTTCTACATGGAACATTGAAATTCCGGATGGTTTATTTGTATCAGATTCTAAGGCTCATGCAGATTTTTTAGATATCTGTGCCAAAGAAAATTTAAGTGAAGCGCAAGCGCAGGCATTAATTTCTTTTTATGCGCAGCAAACGACGAGTGCGCTTGAAAAGTCTATTGAAGTAGGCACAAAGCAATTGAAGCAAGATTGGGGCATGGAATATACAAAGAATGTTGAACTTGCCACAAGAACGGCCGCACTTTTAGACAAGAAGCTAGATGGCGAGCTTACAAAAATGTTGAACGACACGAATTTATCGCAGCATCCACAAACTTTGAAAATGTTTAAGCAGCTAGGTGATATGTTATCGGAAGATTCATTAGGCGCTTCACACATGGCAAATTCATTTGAAAAGGCGCTTTCACCGCATGAATTTATGAAAAAGGTATTTAACGAATAGTAATTAACAACAAAAAACAAAAAAACTAAAAGGAGTTTTTATGTCAATGCAATCTTTAAAAGAAATTTCTGTCGAACAGGCAAAAACGCAACCGGAAATGGTAGATCAAATCACGGAAGAATCGCCAATTTTGGCGGCTTTGAAGTGGACGCCATCAACGCATAATGGTTGGAATTTAGCCGAGGTTGTCAAGGAGATTAAGGGCGCAAGCTTTACAGATTTGAATGCACCTATGGGGCAAATGTCTTATGATTCAGATTTGCAATATGTATCTCTATTCAATCTTGGCGGCAATTTAGAGGCCCCGCAAGACAAGGCCGACATGATGGGCGGCAAGGCAAAATATTTTGCAGACAAGCAGGCGCTTTTTTTGAAAGACGCGGGCAATACAGCTGAGCGTGATTTATATTATAATTATTTCTTACGTGCGGCGAATATGGACGGCACAAGTATTAGCGCAGGCGGCACAGCTGCTTCAAGTGGCGAAACTGGCCTTTCAGAAATTGTGGTTATGCGTTTAGATCAGGCGTCTAATACGGGCATTTATGACCCAACGCAGTTCAAGCAGGGCACATTACTTTCGGTTACGCCTTTGAATGGTGGTAATTTGTATCGTTTTTCAAATGGTGTAAATGGCTATGGTGTGCAATATAAAGGGCGTTTTGGCTGGCAGTTGTTAGATCCAAAGCGTACGGTATGTGCTATTAATAATATTTCGAAGACCAAGTTACCAACGCTTGCTATGTTAGATGATGCAATTGCAAATGTTCATGGCAAGCCTGGTTCTACATTAGTTATGGCTAATGTAAAAACTTTGAATATGCTTTTCCCATCGGAAAAGATGAAAGCTTTGCATATTACTAATGGCGAGAAGTCTATTAATACGCAGGTATTGGACTATAATGGTATTCAAATTATTGGTTCTTACAATGTAGCTTATGGCAATTCTGCACAGGTTTAGTTAATAATGGGGGCGATTTTTCGCCCCAATACAAAAGGAGTTTATTATGGCATTTGGGTATGGAAATCAAGTTAGGTCTTATGATGATTATTTTGCAAAGGCGCTAGTTCTTGCGGATGATGCGCTAACGGATGCATTGCGTGTTGGTTCGCATGCGGGTGCACTTACTTTGAACGTATCCGCATCTACGGATGTGTTAATTCCGGCTAATGCTACGCTTGGCGTAGATGTGCTTGAAGCGGATAAAGAGGATGGCACATTTGCAGAAGCGGACAATCCGGTATCGGTTGGGTTGAAACCAAGTGCAACGGCGCGTACGTTTAAAGCAGGCGATGAAATTTTAAAACTCGCCTTAAATGATGGCAAGGCTTATATGAAAGGGCAATTCATTCTTTCGGGCGCAATAACTGGCAGTGTTGATGTATGGCTAGGCTATGCTCCTAGATAGATAAAATAAAAAATTAAATGAATATGGGCGGATTTTCCGCCCATAAAAGGAATAGGTCATGGCAACATTTCAAATAACTAACTTTGTCAATGGGAACGTTAGAGATGATGGTACGCCAGAAAGCTCGACTAGAAATAGGCGAGGAAAAATAGACGCTGGAGTTCCCATAAGTATATCTATTCCAGCAAATATTGGTTTTAAACTTTGGTGGTACAGTACAACAACTTCATATTCTTCTAGCACTTTGTTACAAAGCTCGCCTGAATATATTATCTCTGATAACTATACTTTACCTGTCGTTGAAGGGGCAGTTGCAGTCCTTATTACAACAGATTATGGAGACTTGTCCATACTCAATTCTCAAAGCACATATGAGATCGGGGAAGCTTCAAGTAAAACTATAAGCTTATCAGTAAATAAAAGTTCCATTCGTGTAAATGAAGAACTCACATACACAGCAACACTCAGCGAATCTTTAGCTAGTGATTTAGTTTGCGACATTTCTGGCGTAAATTCGGGCAGAACTCTAACAATTACAGCTGGGCAAACTACAGGCTCATTTACTTATTCGCCTACGACAACAGGCACAGTGACAGCAAGTATTTCTGGAACTAATAATCCTGATGTTACAGTAACAGGAAGTAGTGCAATAACTCAAGTGACTGCTGCGCCTACAGGCACAATTACTAGTACACAAAGTGGCAACTGGGAAGATGGCACAACTTGGGTAGGTGGAATAGCTCCAACAGTTGACAATGATGTTATTATTGAAACAGGCCATATCGTTACGTACAATATAAAAACTACATACGCGAGTAGATTAACTCTAAGAGGTACGCTAAATATAGCAACAGACATAGAGTTTATGTTTGGTGAACGTGACGGTGTAAGCGCAGACCTATACTTTGATGGTGGTACTCTTGGCGGTCAAGGAACTGTAAGAGTCAACAAAGGTTCTTGTATAACTAATCCAGACAAGTGGTCGTATTGTAAAGATAGTGTTACTCTTGGCGCAAGTGCCGCATCTTATCAAGATCCCGTTACATGGGACTTGAGAAAACTCTCCTTTTCATCAACAGGGCAATTAGTACCTCAATTCAAGATTGCTAGTTTTGGCGAAAGTACGAACACTTTTAGAATGGAAAACTGTGTTGTTCAAGGCGCTGAAAAGGTTGTCTTTGGTGTGAGTGGTTCTCTTAGCCCTACAGACATGACAATTCAAAGCTGTGACTTTATAGAAACTGCTATCGAAGTTTTAGGCAGTGGTATTCAAACTGGTAATAAACAAGCAACATTTGATAGGTGTGTACTTCGTGGTACGAGTTTTAGAGCTACAATGGCTGGAGTTTTGCCTATTATTAGAAATAGCTTTTTCAACGGAGCTATTTCTTCAGCGAACCAAGGTATTCTTTTTGAGAATAGTCTACACATGGTCAAGCTTGGCACAGAGGGAGGCACTACTTTCGGCACAATAACAGCCTCAAACTCTACAGTAAGAAACAGCGTTATGTATTATCCTGATTCAGAGTTTGGAAATCTTCGTTACGGTACTGTTGCTAACGTAGAAAATACTTATCACGAAAACTGGACACTTAACGATGGTAACGGTTGGATAGTTCGCAATCCACAAGCTGTTTCGCTTACAGGAAATATTTTTGTAGGACACGGCTCACATGTTCTTAACTCTCAAGACACTGGCGTTACTAGTATTACAATGCGCAATAACACCACTTTTGCAATGGGTAATGCTTCTGGCGCACTGATTGCTTTTGAGTCGTATAAACCAAATAGTAGCTCGACAATAGATTTATACAATAATCTATCTATGGCGCAAGTAGATAATCCTAACTTTGTCTATGCGATTAAGTACGGTGAACCTCCTTATTCAGAGTTGATTACTGTAGACATGGATTATAACGCGAAGTATCAAATCACTGATTGGTATACAAGACCAGAGTTATTTAATAATGTTTCAGGTACACACAATATCGATAATGCAAATCCTAACTTTATTGATAATACTCGTACAGTAAAAACTTGGGCACTGGCTAATATTGGTTCTGATAGCTATGAATCAATTCTTTCGCATTTTGAAGCTATGAACGGATATGATTCAATTACAGCTACACAATCAAAACCAATTATACAAGAGAGTATAGCAGATATACACGCTTGGCTGTACGAGGGCTATACACCTACAAATGGAGCTTTGTCAACATCTGGGGAGGGGGGGACTTTTATTGGCGCTATTGAGCCAAGCGAGGGTCCAACACCGCCAGAGCCGCCAAAACCGCCAGTAGTTCCGCATTTATCATTTGCATTATTTGCTTATGGATTAGACTCAAGATCTTATGATTCATATTTTTCGAGAAATTTAGAAATTCAGAACAATGCTGTAACAGATGCTTTTCGTATAGGCTCGCATGCAGGCGCGCTTATATTGAATGTTTCAGCGTATGATGATGTGTTTATTCCGAAGAATGGCCTTTTTGAGGTAGAAATATTAGAGGCCAATAGTTTAGAGGATGAATTTATTGAGGGCGAAAATTCTTTAGTGGTAAAACTCAAGCAAGTGGAATTAGACAGAACTTTTACTAAGGGTCAAACGATTTTACGCTTAGCCTTGAATGACAGTAAGGCATATCAAAAAGCCAAACTTTTGGTAAGTGGCGCACTTACTGGCAGTGTAGATATTTATCTAACATATGCGCCAAGGTAGGTTTTATGGACAAATTAGATATAATAAACATGGCACTTCGCAAGGTAGGTGCAAAGCAAGTTGCGAGCGAATCGGACACTTCTCAGGCATTGCAATTAGCCTTATCTTCTTATGATTTTTCTAAAGACGAGGTTTTACGTGATTATTCTTGGTCTTTTGCAACGGTATATAAAATTCTAGCTTTATCTAATGAATCGCCGGAATTTGGTTATGATTATGCCTATCATTTACCGCCAGATTGTATTCAAATATTAGATTTACGTGCAGACGGCAATTTAGAGATGAAGCAAGAATATTTTTCAATAGTGGGCGACAAGGTGTATGCAAACACTAATCAAGCGCATGTAAGGTACATTTCAAATGCTATGTTGGTTTCCACATATCCATCAGATTTTTGTGCCGCACTTGCGCTAAAAATTGCATCGGATATTTCGCTACTTACTTCGCAAAATGCTTCGCTTCCGCAGGCGCTAATGCAGGAATATGAATTTATTTTGCACCGCGCAAAAACGAATGATGCAAAGTCAAATAATGCTATAGAACTCAACAAATTTGCAAATTCCACGCTTTTACAAGCGCGGTTTAGGGGAAAAAACGATGCTAGATACATTTAAAACATATGTTGTATACCAGGGCAATGGGCTCACTAAAGAATTTCCAATTCCATTTATATTTTTTGAAAATCCGAATGTGGTTGTAAAAACGCGCAAATCGGGAGATTTTGAAGAAATTGTGCTTGCAGAAAACATTGATTATACGCTAGTTCAGTATGACAATAGAAAAGGTGCGCTTACGCTACCGCTTGCGTTACAAGAGGGTTATGAACTTTTAGTTTCTTTACAAGTTCCAGCAAAGCAAAATCTTTCGCTTGGGCTCACAACGCAAATTCCGTCAAAATCTTTAGAACAGCAGTTAGACTTATTATCTGCCGCGGTTATGATTTTGCAGGACGAGCAAAAGCTTTGTATTAATGTTTCAGAATTTGATAGTGATACTACACCGGAACAATTGCTTGCCAATATTTTTACAGCTGAAAAAAATGCACTTTCGTCACAAGATGAATCTGCACAATCAGCGCTTGAAGCAGAAGAATCTGCAAAAGTGGCACTAAATGCAATCCAAGGGGTAGAACAAGCAGGCGAGCAAGCAATCGAAGCAGTATCAAAGGCTACACAAGAACAAATTCAACCCGAAGTGGCAAAAGCACAAAATGCCGCTACAAGCGCAGAAGATTCAGCACAAAAGGCAGAAGAAGCCGCACATGCCGCCGCTGGCGAAACAAATATCACTACAACAATTAGACCAGTTACCGAAGCTGTAGATTATTTAGCACCTAGTGAAAAGGCTGTGGCTGAGGTTGTGGAAGAATTTAATGCACAGAGACTGTGGAAAGGCACTCAAGCAGAGTTTGATGCTTTGCCTAATAAAGATGATTATTTTTTAAGCTATATTATTGATTTAGACACTTTGTTTGCTGTGTATAGTGGCTCTACTTTAATTTATGGTATTAATCCACAGTTAGGTCATAGCATCACTCTTGTTATGGGGACAACGAATGGCCCAATCGTTAAGTATTTTAGCAGCGTGGAGTTAGTAGAAGCATGGGCTGAGGAATATGGCTATACAGTAAAAGGTATGCGATGCTATGACCCATCAGGAATCATCTCTGATGGAGAAAATCTTTTTAGGTCTTTTGTAAACTTAACTTACCTAGACATAACTGGATTAAACACATCTAGCTGGACAAGCATGGTAGCTATGTGTGCTGGGTTAAAGAAACTTGTTGTTTTTGATGCACAGGGGATTGATTTATCAAATATAATTGACCTTCGTAGCACTTTTTACTCATGTATCAGCTTAAAAGAATTAAACATGTCATTACATTCCGCTGTGCGTCTAAAATATCTCGGCTCAACTGCCACAAATACTTCTGGCTTTATACAAATATGTTCATCTTTAGAGGATGTAGATCTTTCACTTAATACAAGCCATAACCAGCCTCTTGCTAGTTATGCATATATGTGTTCTGGCTGTACAAGTTTGAAAAAACTAGACTTGTCTACTTGGACTACTGATGAGGTAGTATCTGATGGCGGTGATTACTTTGTACAAGCATGTACATCCATAACAGAAGCATACGGAAGAAGTGCAGCAGTCGTAGAAAGAATGAATGGTTATAGAGGCAAACCAGATAACGTTAACTTCATCGTAAAACCATAGGAGCAATTATGAAAAGAAAATATTTTACACAATTACTTATTAGCATTGATCAACTTGCAAATGCTTTATTTGCGGGTTGGGCAGATGAAACTATTTCTTCTCGTGCGTATCGCAGCAGAAAAAACGGCTCTAAAAAATGGGCCTTTATTGAAAAGTGCATCAACATTCTCTTCTTTTTAGACAAAAAAGTTATAACTAATGAATGGCTAGAAGATAATGTTTTGAAATACAATAAATATACAATTCGCCATTGCGAACTTGCGTATACAAACGAAAAAAGCCGTCAACACTTAGCCCCTGAATTTAGGGTATAGGAAAAAAAACTAATGCTTGCAACTGTAAATATATTTAGCGGTGGCGAAATCAGCCCAGACTTAACTGCACGTTTTGATATATCTCAATACCAAAAATCAGCTAAGCTCATGCAAAACTTTGTGCCACTCACACAAGGCGGCGTTATCAGGCGTTCGGGTTTGCGCTATATTGGCCTTACAAAAGACCAAACACCAAGCTCATTTTTGCGCTTGCAAGCATTTATTTATTCGGCAAGCCAGGGGCGCATATTAGAATTTGGACAAAATTATATGCGTGTATGGTTACCTGATGGCACATTAGTAAAAACAGCTAGCAATGAAATTTACGAATTAGAAACCCCTTATAGTGTTGAACATGTAACCGAACTTTCAATCGTGCAATCGGCAGATGTGCTTTTTATAGCGCATGCATCATATCCACCGCACAAAATTACACGCTTTGCAGATAATAATTTTGTTATTGAAGAGCTTACTTTTATTCCGTCTATAGCAACCCCAACGCTATCTAGTGTCGAGCAAATAGGCACAACTACGGTTGAGGAAGATGTCACTAATGAATATTTAGTCACTGCATTTGATGAGGCCTATAATGAATCTTCAAGTTCGAATATAGTCATTGCTAATAGCAAGGCCTTGTCGGAATATTATTATAATAAAATAAATTATTCAGCGGTAGAAAATGCGGTTGAATACAGAATTTACAAAAAGCGTGCTGGCATTTTTGGTTTTATTGGCAGAACAAAAGACACGTATTTTGACGATAAAAATATTCTGCCAGATACGGCAGATACGCCAATTGAACATAAAAATCCTTTTGCAAACGGCAATTATCCAAGCATTACTTTTTTATTTCAACAGCGTTTAGGCTTTGCTTCAAGCAACAATCAACCGCTTACAATCTGGCTTTCGCAATCAGCTAATTTAAATTCATTTGCTTCTTCAAGTCCACCAGCAGCAGATGATGCTATTGAGGCTACGCTTTCAGCAACGCAAGTGAACAGAATTTTGGCAGTTTCGCAAGTGGGCGAAAATCTAGCTTTGTTTACGGAAGGGAATGAATGGCTAGTAGTTGGTTCAAGTGGCATTCTAACGCCAACTTCTATTGGTTTTGAATTGCAATCAAGCTATGGCATAGAGCCTTTTTCTACAGTGCTTCAAACAAATGATTCAACGCTGTATACACAGCGTGGCTCTAATGCGGTTCGTGCCTTTGGCTATAGGTATGAAACTGATAATTACCAATCTTTGAATCTTTCAATTTTGGCGCAACATTTATTGAAAGACACGCAAATTTATACATGGGCATACCAAAAAGAGCCTTATTCAATTATTTGGGCGGCAACTACTTCTGGCGAATTGCTAGGGCTAAATTATTTACAGCAAGAAAATGTATTAGGTTGGCATCAGCATAAAACGGATGGTTTTGTAGAATATATTACTTCAATACCAGGGCAAAGTAATGATAAGGTTTTTGCAATAGTGCTCAGAAAAAAAGGTGATGGCAGCTATGTTAGAACAATAGAAATGCTTGAAAGTTTTTTTGAAGGCGAAAAGGAATATGCTTTCTTTGTAGATTCTGGCGTTTCGCACTATGAAACTTTTACTAATGCAAAAACAAATACAATTTATGGCTTAGATCATCTAGAGGGCAAGTTGGTTCAAATCTTTGCAGATGGCACAACTATACCCGAAAAAGTGGTAACTAATGGCAAAATAGAGCTTGAAGATGAATATGGCATTATACATGTAGGCCTACCCTTTGAATCAAGGCTCATTCCAACAAGTCCGGAATTTATGCTACAAAATGGTGCATCTTTGTTTAAGTTGCGAAAAATTTCTAATATTTCATTACGTCTTTATCAAAGCATGTCATTTTTAATTGGCATTGAAAATGATGATAAAACGCCACTTTTCGAGCATTCAATAGAAAATGTAGATGGCATTCGCGCAATAATGACAACTCCACAAATGGTAAACACAGCAGATATTTCATTGGTACTTGCAGGCGGTTATGACAATGTAAATTATGTAGACATGCTTGTAAACACGCCTACACCAGCTTGTATTTTAGCATTTACCACTACAATGGACTTAGCCAATTTAGTAGGCACACAAAAAACATAAGGATAGTATTATGGGCATAGAGCTTCTCGCAATAGGCGCAGGTGTATTAAATGGTGCATCTAATTACATGCAGCAATCAAGTCAAATAAGTCAACAAAAGAACGATTTATATAATGCCGCATCTTCTTCACGCTATCAGGCATCGCAATTAGGCTATCAAGCTAATGTTATGCGCCAAGGTGCAGGCATTGAAGAATTATTGGGCATAGAACAGCAAGAAGCCTTTCAAACTGATAGGGTAGATCTTGCAAGGGCGTATGATCAAGAAAAAGGTACAAATATAGTTTCAACTGCAAGCGCCAATGTAGACTTATCTTCTGGCTCAGCTTTAGATGCGCTAACAGGCAATGCCGCGCTTTTTGCAGAAGATATGGCGCAAAATACAAGAAATATGCAATTAGCAAAGTGGCAAAATACGGAAACAATAAAGGCTATGAATGCCGAAGCAACTTTTTTAGATCAGCAAGAAGAGTATATGTATAATCAGGCAAATTATTATGAACAAGTAGCAAGCAGTTTAAAGCCATCGCTTTTGCAATCTGTCTTTAGTGGCGCATCAAGTCTTATTGGGGGTATAATGTAATGGCAATACAAGTTCGCAGCAGGCAACAAAGGGCGCTTATTCCACAAAATGTATCAAGTGCGTATAGCCGCGCAGGCTCTTCAAGGGTAAATACAACACAAAAACTAGACTTTCAGTCCGCGCAACAAGCAAACACAATAAGTGCGGGGCTAAATCTTGGGCAAGCTGCTCTTGGTTTAGCGCAAAAAAAAATAGTTGAACGCGATAATCTGCAACTTACCGAGGCTATAAATGCGCTTGAAAAGGAGCAAATAGCATTTGAAAATGACTATATGCAAAAAAACCAAGGCAAGAATGCTTCAACTTCAAGTGAAGATTTTGAAAATTTCACTACAACTAAGGCGGCAGAAATTTCGGAAAACTTGCAACTTTCTTCCAGGGCAAATAGTGTTTTTTTGCAAAAGGCGAATAATGCGGCCATTTCATCTTTTTCACGTGGTTTAAATTTCCAAACACAGCAAGAAGGCATTTATAAAGATCAAGTAGCGGCTGATGCACAGGCTACACATGTTGCAGTTATAAATGCAAATCCTAGTGACTATGCACGCATTGCAGAATCAACAGCAACTTTTAAGGCAGAAATCAATGCTCTTTATCCAGATAGGGATAATACTAAAATTTTTGACCAGCAAGCCAATAGTGATGCACAGCTCATGCTAAACAGTCTACTCGCGCAAGGTGACGAACAGGGCGCACGCAAACTTTACGAAGAAACAAAAACACTACTTGGCAATCAAGCTCCACAATTTGAATCAAAGATAGGGCAATTAGAAGAAGTAAAGCAAGCCGAATATAAGGCTATGCGCATAACTTCAAGTGCCCAAATGGCAAACAAGCTTTATTTTGAAAATGGTAAGAATCCAAACATAGCAATCTCTGCAATAGCAGATAATAAAGACTTATCGCCAGAAGAGCAAAGGCTAGCCGCCAATGAATTTTTATCTATGGTAAGCACGCAGGAACGTATAGAAAACTTACAACAGCAAAAAGCGCAAACACTAAGCAAACAGCAAATTGCACTTGATATGTCTAATATGACTGACCCTATGCAAATGCGTGAATATATATCTACATTGCCACTAGAAATGCGTAGCTATGCCAATGAATATTTCAATCTTGCGCTAAATGGCGGCGATACAGTATCTAACCAAGAATATTTATCAGAATTTAGAACACAGGTTCAACAAGGGCATATAAGAACTGATAATTTTGATATTTTTGCAAAGGAATATGCACCATACATTTCGCAAGCAGATATTATAAAACTAAGGGGCGAAATGCGTGCTAAAGAGGAACAAAATCTTGCAGACTATACCAAAACTATGTTTAATCGTGATATGCAAAATAACTTTGGCATTACAAGTACAGAAGCAAATAAATTGTATAATGTGCTTGATGCAGAAGCTTATGAACTTGGCATTACAGACCCACAAAAGAAAAGAGATTATATTTTAGGGCAAGCACAAAAAGTTACCGTAGATAAGGGCTTCTTTAGTAGTGAAGAAGATGTTCCACTAAGGCAAGCAAAAGAATTTGCAGCCCTTGGCTATGAAGTAACTATCCCCGAAGATTTTAGGCAAGCTATAAATAAACAAGCCGCCCTAGAAGGCAAAACTATTGATGAAAACTTTATTGTAACGCAATACTTCAATTTCTTAGAAGGCACGCTTGAATATAACCCAATAGAAACGGGCTCAACTAATGTGGCCACAAATCCATAAAAAGTTATAACCATGTCAAGCCAAGTGAAAAGAAAATAAAAAGGGAAAAAAATGTCTACAAACATTTATGGCTACAAAGAGCCACAACAAACACAAGAAAGCTCTCTTCAAAACACAAATACAATACCACAAGCCCCAATTCAATTTGAACTTCCAGAAAAAAGCATTACAGAACGTGCTTTAGAAAATCAAACCTTGCCCGAATTTGTGCTAGACATTCAAGAAGAGGACAATAATGTTTGGGAAGATACGTGGGATTTTCTCGCCACTGATGAAGACCAACTTTCACGCGCTAATGAAGATTTAAATTTCTTTTCGCGTATATATGAAGAAAGTAAAATGTCATCTCAAATGGCACAAAGCCAAAAATACATGCAAGACTTTAATCTAAAGCGTTTATACGGCCAAAGCTATACAGAAGAGGAATTGCAAAAATATAATGAAGAACAAAAAAAGCTAGAATCCTATACGCAAATGCGCGATGGCGAGGGCTTTTTATGGGGCATGTACCGCTCAACCACACAAAGCTTTATACCACAAGTTATACAAGGCGGCTCTGCTGCAATCGAGGGTGGTTTACAAGCTGGCTCTGCCGCCGCTATTGCTTCACTTCCCTTACTTGCTACAGGTGTAGGCACACCAATAGCGGCAGGCACAGCCTTTACAGCAGGTGCAACTTATGGCGCAACTATGTACGGCTTTGAACAAAATGCCGCCGAAATTTACGGCTCTATTGTCGATATAGAAGGCGCAAACGGCGAAAAATTAGATGAAGATACAGCAAGAATTTTAGCAACCCTAGGCGGCACATTAGGCGCAGGGCTTGAAATGGTTGGGCTAAACCAAGCTATGAAAGTATTTCCACAGCTAAGCTTGCTAAAAAATAAAGCCACAAAAGATGCAGTGCTAAAAGCCTTAGAAAACCCAAACATAGCTAAGGCACTTGGTAAATCTGCCGCAAGTATAGCTACTGCTCTTGGTTCAGAAGTAGTCACAGAAGTTGCCCAAACAGGCGTGCAGTTAACATCTCAAGAAGTAGCAAAAGCCCTTGAAGAAAATTTTGTTGATGCTAATCCACTTACAAAAGAACAGGTAATAGAAAATCTAAAAGACACAGCCTTTGAAACAATAAAATCTAGTATTTTCTTTGTTGGCGGAATGGGCGGTGTAAATATTACCAGGGCAAATTTAAAAGCCGCACGCGATAGTGTAACTAAGGCACAAAGCATACAAAACTTACTTGTGCAGTCTAATAAATCAAGCCTTGTAAAAGAAAATCCTTTCACAGCTGAACAAGAATTCCAAACAGCCCTACAAAACAAGGAAGATATAAATACAAGCTATTTCAGCCCTCAATTAGTGTGGGAAACACTTTTTCAAAATGAAGATACTGAAGCTTTAAAACTCGCCCAAAAATTAGGCATAAACCGCGAAGATGTGGCAGATGCTCTTTTTTTAGATACTAAGCTTGCAGTACCAACTTCAAAAGTATTATCACATCTAGCAAACACACCTTATCAAGATGTCTTTGCTAAAAACATATCTTATAACCCAAACGATTTAACGCTAAATGAAGTGGAACAAACACTTGGCACAGAAATTACAGAAGAACAGCTAAATAACTTACTTGAAGCAAGCGATTATATAGACCAAAGGCTAGAACCACTATACCAGGAACAACAAGCACTAGATGAACTAGATGCTATAGCACAGCCTTATGTACAACCACTTATTGAAGCAGGCTATAGCGAAAACCAAGCAATTGAACAATCCCGTGTTTTTGCCACAAATGCCCAAAGAATGGCACCGCTATTTAACCAAAGCCCACAAGAATTTTTGCAAAACCGCTTACAAATAAGCTCGCAAGATACCTATCAAGATGAAAAAGGGCTGTTTCAAGCAATGCAAGAAAGCAAAGCAAGTAATCTTGAACAATTTACAAATGAAGCACGTACAAATAAGCAGGCAAAGCAAGAATATTTTACCATTTCAAAAGACTTTCAAGGCTTAGAAAAACATGGTTTAGGTAGTGTACAAATAGACCTTACACATGGCTTTGTTCGTCACATGGATAAAAAAAGAAGTAAAAAAACAATCTCATTATCACAAGAAATTGAAAATATTTTAAGTAATACAGAGGAATTAGAATTAATTTATGAAAGCCCTTATGGAAATAGATATGCAACTGTATATAAAGAAAAAGGCAAAACCTATGCTTTAATCTTCAATTTATCGCAAGGGAAAAAAGGAAATAAAGTTTATCCTGTAACAACATATACAGGGAATGAAAAAACTATTCGCGATATTATTGAAAAAGAAAAGAGAGTTAATCGCCGTTCGGTATCTCAAAATGAGGTGCCTCCTACTAAGCAAGAACTCTCTTCTGAGAACAATATAGCCACGAATGAAAGTAATGTCAATAGCAACGAATTACTACAACAAGCCAAAAACCGCCCACGTGGCATGATACAATTTAACCCAATGGCAGATGAAACGCAGGCTTTTATAACCATTTTTAAAGATAGAAAGAATTTATCTACTGTACTGCACGAAGCTTCACACTTCTTCTTACGTAATTTGCACGAAGCCTATAATATGCCAAATGCACCAACATGGGTAAAAGAAAGCTTTGAAACACTAGCTAAAGAATTGAACTTTGATGTCGACAAGCCACTTTCTACAGAAATAGAAGAATCTTTTGCACGCCTTGGCGAAGCATATTTTAGGGAAGGCAAAGCCCCACGTAAAGAATTAGAAGGCTCTTTTGCACAGTTTAAGAATTGGCTAACGGCTGTCTATCGCTATGTTACTTCACTTCTAAAAGCCGAAGAAATAAACGATAATATACGCCAGGTATTCGATAATTTGCTAGCTACTGAAAGCCAAATTGAAGAAGTAAAAACACGCTTTCAATCATCATCTAGCCTTGAAGATAGTACAATAAAATCTATCTTCAATGTAGAAGAATCAAAGCTTACAGCCTATCAAGAAGCAGTACAAAAAGGCAAAAATAGAGCCGATGCAATTATAGCACTAAGAAAGCAAGCAGGCATAATTGAAGTTGAAAAAGAAGCACGTACAGAAGCTATTGAAGCTATAAAAGAATCACCAATCTATCAGGCATTTAATCAAATTCGTGAACAGGGAAAATTGTCTTTTGAATCTTTGCTTGGCTTTGTTACAGAAGAAAAAGCGTATGAATTATTAAATAAATGGAATATAAACGGCCGCTATAAGCAATTAATAAGCCAATCTAAAGGCATGTCTATTGATGAAGCTGCTGCATTTTTCAATGTAGATGGCGAAAGCTTTATTAGCTACCTATTAGAAGAATCTTCTGAAACACAGTTTATAAATAACCATATTGAAGCACAAAGGCAAAACTTTGAAGCTAACTTCGATGCAGATATTGAATATATCTCTATTGAAACAGAAAAAGCCCTTGCACTTGAAATTGAAGCCCTAGGTGGTAAGGCATTATCACAAAGGCAAATACAAGCCTATATAGACCAAAAAACCGAAGTAAAAAAGGCAGATGATATTGATAAAGATTATAAAAACCTAAAGGCAGATTTACGCAAACAACAAAGGGTTATAAGTCAAGTTATATCTAACTTAAAAAAAGAATTGAATGAAGAAAACAAAGAAAATCTAAAAAATGAACTTATAACCTTAAAACAGCAAGAACAAGTAAAGCGTGCTTTGCTAAAAAAATATTATGAAGAAAAAATTATAAAAGAAAAGGTTATAAGAAATGTCCGTAAAATAGCAAAGTCAAAAACTATACCCGATAGTTATAAGCAGCAAATCTTACAACTTATTGCTAGCTTCAAAGGCTTAGGCACAAAGTCCATGCAAGCAAAAGAAGGCACTATTGGCTTATCACAATTTATTGCTACTATGTATGAACAGGTTGAAGGCATACCCGCAATAATGCCGCCAGAAGTGCCCGAATGGCTTTTTGCTCTTTCGCAACGCCCAAATGCAAACAAACTAAACAATCTTACTTCACCTCAGTTACAAGAACTTTATAATGTTATAAAATCTCTTGCTTATACAGGCAGGCAAGAAAAAAAATTACTTGGCGCACTAAAAAGGCAGAATATAGAAAATGCGGTAAATAAGCTTATTGATCCACTACAGCAAATGACAGAAAAAACCTTTTTATCAGACAAACAAAAAAAATCTATTCTTAGTGGCGGCTTCTTTGTGCAAAAATGGCGCAATGCGCTTTCTGCTATGTCTATTATGCGTTATACTTTTAAAAAGGCAGATGGCTTTTCAGATACGGGCTTTCATAACGAACTTATAATTCAGCCAATCCAAAAAGCCCAAACAGAAGAACAAAGGCTACTCAAGCACTTTAATAAAGTCATGCACGATATTTGGGCACCCTTAGCAAGTAAAAACAATCTAAAGGAATTTGATATTCAAGGCATTGCACTTCCAAACATGGTAAGGCAACGCTGGGGCAATAAATTCAATATGAACCGCGTTATTGCTGTTGCCCTAAATATGGGTAACGAAGGCAACTTAAAAGCACTCATGAAAGGTTATAATTGGACTATGGAAGACTTGCAAACTATAACTTCCTATCTTTCAGAAGAACATTTTATCGCCATTCAAAAAACGTGGGATATGCTAGAAGAACTAAAGCCACACATCAAAAAAACCTATAAAGAAGTAAATGGGGCGGATATGTCCGAAGTAAAGGGCAAGCCTATACAATTCACTTCAAAAGAAGGCTCTGTTATAACCTTGCGTGGCGGTTATTATCCGCTCCAGTTCGATAAAGACATGGTGCAAGATGTGCAGATAAAAGAAGATATAAATAATGTTATAAACGCTAATGCCTTTATTCCAAATGCACCAAACACAAAAAAAGGTATGACTATTGAACGTACAGGCACTTCACTACCGCCTTTACTAGACTTTGCCCAAGTAGTAAACAGGCATCTAACCGATTCTATAAAGTATGCAACACATACAATTCCCGTGCGTAATGCTTATGAATTAGTGCGTAACCAAAGGTATAAAGACGAATTTATACATGCTCTCACAGAAGAAGAATATAACCAAATTATTCCTTGGCTAAAAAGCATTGCCACAATAGATCGTGCACCTATTGACGAAGCTAGCTATTGGTCGAACTTGCTTGTAAAGCGTGGCTCTTTATATGCTATGGGCTTTTCGCTTCGTACAATGCTTATGCAATTTACTGGTATACCAATATCAATAAATAAAATTGGTGCAAAGGCATATATTAAAGGCGCTATAAAAATGATTGGCTCTAAGTCACTTTCATACAATCAAGTAAAAAAGTTATCACCATATATGGCATCTCGTTCTGATACCTTTGATAAAACTATCACAGAAACACTTACCGCATTTGACCCTAATAAGCACGCTCTACGTATTGGCAATAGAATTATAACCCGAACCGAATTTGATAAAGCTGTTTTTGGTTTTATTTCTACAGCTGATGCACTTGTAGCTTTCCCTACATGGATAGGCGAATACGACAAGCAAATAGCAAAAGGCACAGACCCACAAGAAGCTATTACTCTTGCTGATGCGGCGGTTATTGAAGCACAAGGCTCTGGCCTTAGTATGGATGTAAATGCCCTTATGCGTAAAAAAGGTGCTTTAGAATTTTTGCTTATGTTTATGAGCTTTGCTATGAACTGGCAAAACAGGCAACGCTATTATATTAGTGGCTATGCTGAACATTTACGCGGTGGAAATTCACAAATTAATAGTAAGGAATTTTTCAAACATTTTGCTCTTGAATGGGTAGCCCCAGTAATGCTCACGCTTCTAATGCAATCACTTCAAGAAGATGAATTACCAGACGGTGAAGACATTATAGAAGAGTTTGCTTCTTATGCGCTTATGGGTGTGCCTATTGTACGTGATGTAGCTTCTGGCCTTTTTTGGGATAAAGACTTTGGTGCAACTGCCGCAGGCTCGGGCTTTAATATGGCAATCCGCGCGGGTAAGGGCATATATAAGCAAGTAACGGCAGAAACAAGTGAAGAATACCAATACAACACTATGAAAAATATTATAAATACAGCAGGCTTTTTTGCTGGCATTCCTACTAATTCAGTATTTAGGGCAGGCGAAGGCACTATTTCTTGGCTTGAAGGCAAGGCGGGCATTGGTGCAATCTTCTTAGGCAAACCATATAATAAAGATAGCAAGAAACCTTCAATTTCATTCTAGGTGATTTTATGCAAAAATTATTTCAAGGCACGGCTAATAAAGCGCCGCTTACACAAAAAGAAGCTTCTGTTTATTTAGGCTTTGCGGTAGAAACTCTAAAGAAATGGCGCAGGCAAAACAAAGGGCCAGTTTATACAATATTTAATAATAGGCCATACTATCAAAAAGAAGATCTAGATAAGTTTTTAGACTCTTGCTTTTGTCCGCCTACTAAAGAGAACTAAAAAACTGGGCTAAAAAGTTATAACATTTTATAAAAATGTATTAGTGTAAAATACGCTATATTTAAGAAAATAACCTCTGTATATGAAATCTTGAAACGTTTCAAAATTTTATATACAGAGGTTATTTTTATGGATTATGCATTAAAATCAGATGTACCTTCTAAAGGCGCAACAGGCGCAGCACTAGGCACTGGCATTGCAGGTTTATCACTTGGCGTTATCAATCTCATGTGCGAATGGTTACGTGGCGGCAAAGAAACTCGTGCACGCGAATATGCTGCAACACAGGGTTTTGATTGGAATCTTATCTTACCTATTCTTATGCAATATATGAGTAGTAACGGCTCTTCACGCTCTACAAGTGGGCAAGAAAGCCAATACGAAACAAAAGAATGTGCGCAATTACGTCAAGAAAATTCGGTATTAAAAGCTGAACAAGCAACTGATGCCAAAATCTTTGACCTTTACAAAGGCACTCAAAACGAATTTGAAAAGCGCGATACGGTTATAACTGCCGCACTCATTGAAGAAGGCAAGCAGCAAGAACGCATCAATTGCTTACGTAAAGACGTTGATAAGCTTCAAGAAATTACAGCTGTTCAAAACGTTGAACTTGCTGATATCCGCGTGCGTGAAGCACAAACAAATGGCAGAATTAATACCTTTGCAGCAGTTTCAAAAGAACGTGAAGAAGCTTTCTATAAAGCTCTTGGCTGTGAAACAGATGCACGTATCGCAGGCGATAAGGCTGTTATGAACTATGCCGATTGTAATTTTGCTCGCAATAAAAAGGTTATTCCAACTGAAAACCTTTGCGAAAAAGTTGTAGCTCAAAGTGATGTGCTTGCTTATTACCTTGCTGGTAATACTTCACCTACACCAAATGCTACAAACGGCACTTCAAAAGTGGTTCTTGCTCCTTGTGGCGATACTGACGATAGATAATTTATAACCTAAGCCATGCACTATTATATAGTAGTGTGTGGCTTATAACTTAAAAGGATATTTCAATGCTAATTACACAGGCTCAATTAGAACAAGGCTTAAGCATTTTTGTAGATAGGTATGCTATTACTGGCTCATTATCAAATGTTGAAAAAGGCTTGTTTGCATTATCACCTATCTTTTTGTCTACATATATTACAATGGAGCTACAAAAAGCAAATACAAAAGAATTTATGCTTGCTTCAGGAATTATAACCAAAGAAGATTTGTTTGATACTGAAAAAGCAAATCAATATGCAGCTACTTTCTTTGGCAAGGCAGAATCTATACCTATTAAAAAGTTTATATTTGGCAAAGAAATATCCTTATCTTTTAACAAAGAAGATTTTGATAATCTTTTAGAAATCTTGAAAGGTGTTTAATATGAATTATGAATTAGAAAAACAAAAAGATGTGTTAGCTATGGCTTTATCACACAACTTGTCTATGGTTGAATATGCTAATCAGCATGAAAAGTCTATGGCTTGCGAGCTTGCTAAACAGCCGCTTGATAATATCAAAGACATTTATACAATTATGGCTATGATGAAAGAATGCGGCGAAATGGCAATGCTTACTGCTAATGCTCATACACTCGCTAACACACCAAAAGAGCATATGCAAGCAAATGGGCATACTCATGAAGTCAATAGTCATTCTCTTTATAAAAGAATGCAGCAGAGCAAGGTGTAGCTTATAACCAAAGGCGGTAAATATGTTTGCTTTTATTTTTGGTAATATTCTTGGCATTCTTTGCTTTACACCTCTTGGAAACAAGCTGCTTTTATCTATAAAAGAAAAACTAACCATGCTTGGCTAACAAAAAACAAAAGCCTAATTAGTAGTATGTAAAGACATATTATTAATTAGGCTTTTCGGTTATAATTACAATTTACATAATTTGTAAAACTTTTACATTTTTTGTTCCTTAATGTTTCACAATATCCCACGTACATAATAAATTATAACGGTTTTTCTATATTCTTATAACCCTTTGTTTCAATCAATATCTGCAATTACTAAAGTCGGGAGTGCAAGCTTATTAAATAATCCTTCAAATCTATGAATATGTTTTCCGCCAACATTTAAAACAGAGATGTATCTACTTGCAAGAGAGGGAAATTTTTCCTTTATAAAGTGTGGAAGAAGAATTGCTTCACTTGTTCCCTCAATGGCAATAATCGCATCTGCAAAGAATAAATCACAGTGTGTT
>CAYJJP010000003.1:0-35079 GCA_964370525.1 uncultured Desulfovibrionaceae bacterium
AAGGCGTTTGCGTTAACGAGCTTGCGAGTTTTACGCAAATCGAGAGCAACGCGGGGCTGGGGGAAGAACCTTTTGTTCACAAAAGGTTTTCCCCCAGAAAAATAATTAATCAGTGTATCCTTAAATATGATATATTGACAATAACAACACGAAAATGAGAATAGAAACTTTGACTCGGTTATGTTACTAAAACTTAATTAAATTTGCAAGTGCATAAAATGCAATAAAATACGGGTAATTATAGGGTGAGAGCTTTGCGTGATTGTACCAAAAAATTAACTATAAGAATACAGTATTCAAATGTATGAACTATTTTAATGAATTTTCGAGAAATATATGCATTTCATACTAACATTAGCTCTTGCGTGTTCTTTGCTTCTAACAAGCTCAGTGCAAGTTTTTGCTTTTTCAGAAATTACATTACAAAAACGCCTTGATTCTTTTGTAAATGCAAAGCATGCGCCGGGTGTTGCCGTTGCGCTGTCCGTGCCGTGGCGTAAAGATGTTATCGTAAGGGTAGGCGGGCTTGCCAGTCTGGAGTTAAATGTCCCCATGCGTGGCGATATGGTTTTTCGCTTTGGCTCCTTGGCTAAAATTGTAACTGCCATGCGTATTAAAGAGCAAATTTCCAAAGGAAAATTGTCGCTTGATGCGGACATGCGCACGCTTTTCCCCGTTCTGGCAACGCTCAAAAGCCCTATAAATGTTGAGCATTTACTCACACACTCCAGTGGGTTTCCGGCTTTTTTTGAAATAAAAGAGCTATTTGATAATATGAACAAGGCTTGGACAAGTGTTGAGCTCATGCAGCTCTTGGGTAGTGTAGAACAAAGCTTTGTACCGGGGAGTGTGCAACGTTACGGCAATGTCGGTTATTATTTGCTTGGCCTTTTACTCTTGGAGCGAGGACAATTTTTTGAAAGTTTTATGTCGCGCTCTTTGCAAAAATCGCTTAATATTTCATTGGTATCTGATGCAGAGGTAGTGCTGAATAAAGTCAGCGGCTATAGCAAAAATCTTCGTAATGAAGTTGTATTGCCGCCGTTCATGAGTAGTGCGCTTTTTTTGGGTACGGGCGATTTGCAAGGAACAGTGGAGGATGTATTACACTTGCTTTCCTTGTGGAAAAATTATGACCTTGTTCCGGCTGCGTTCTTAGCCAATGGCGGAAAAAAATTGCACGAACATCCTACAGTGGGGACTTTTCTTACCGGCAAGTGGGGATTTTTTGAGGGTATGGAACTATTTTTATTGCAAGACAAGCGAGTTTTACTAGGAAAAAGTGGTATATATCCCGGATACGCTTCTTACTATTTTTATGATCCCAAAAGCTCTGTTAGTATGGTTATTGCTTGCAATCAAGATACCGCCGGGTTTGCACTTTGGCGGTTGGCCTTGGATATTTTTACGCTAAGTACTGAGCAAGTTCAATAATGCATTGCGAGTAAGCGTATGATTTATTAGTTTTTTTATTTGACAATAAGTTCGCATTGCGTGTGCTGTGAACGCATGTTATAGTCACCAGTCACGCTGCTAGTCAGCGAAAGAATATACCATGCTATTGTTTAAGCGAAAGAGCTTACTTCATCGACAGTAAAAGTAATTGTTGTTCTAAAAACAGTGCGATATGCATATTTTTTCGAATGTTTTTGAAGGTATGCTTATAAAGATAGTCAGTCATAAGGAGTTTTCATGCCACTTATTTATCCACAAGATAATCATCGCCAGCTCACACTTGTTGAACCGGAAAAACCACAATTACATCGAGAGTTTTTTCCTTATAGTTCCATATGTCGTACCCCTTTTGATGGAATTCTTTTAAGTCCTAAGCCGGCAGAAAAATTATTTATTACCGATACCACTTTTCGGGATGGACAGCAGGCTCGCCCTCCGTATTCGGTAAAGCAAATTGCGAAAATTTTTGACCTACTCCATAAATTGGGCGGCAAGAGCGGCTTGATTCAAGCGTCTGAATTTTTTATTTATTCAGCGAAAGACCGGAAGGCCATTGAAATGTGTCGGTCAAGGGGCTATCGTTTCCCGCGTATTACTGCTTGGACGCGCGCGCATAAGGACGACTTGAAGCTTGCTCGTGACATGGAATTTGACGAAGTGGGAATGCTGACCAGCGTTTCTGATTATCACATATTTATGAAGCTTGGCAAAACACGTCAGCAAGCTATGGATATGTATCTTGATGTGGCTCGCCAAGCTCTCGAATGGGGCATTATTCCACGTTGCCATTTTGAGGATGTGACACGCGCTGATATTTATGGTTTTTGTTTGCCCTTGGCGCAAAAACTTATGGAACTTGGTAAGGAAGCTTCCATGCCCGTGAAGATTCGTTTGTGCGATACCATGGGTTATGGTGTGCCGTACGCCGGAGCAGCATTGCCACGTTCTGTGCAACGCATTGTTCGTGCCTTCATTGATGAAGCCTCAGTGCCGGGTGAATATTTGGAGTGGCATGGGCACAATGATTTTCATAAGGTGCTGGTTAATGGCGTGAGTGCGTGGCTTTCCGGTTGTGCAGCGGTGAATGCTACCTTGCTTGGTTTTGGTGAGCGCACCGGCAATACCCCCTTGGAAGCATTGGTTATTGAATATATTTCTTTAACCGGTGAAGATGCTGCGGCAAATACCACAGTTATCAGCGAAATAGGCGATTATTTTGCAAAAGAACTGGACTATAATATTCCGCACAATTATCCCTTCGTTGGGCGTGATTTTAACGCAACATCTGCCGGAGTGCATGTGGACGGACTGGATAAGTGTGAAGAAATATACAATATCTTTGATACCGAACAGATTCTTTCACGTACTGTACCCATTATTATTACCGACAAATCAGGCAGAGCAGGGGTATCGTATTGGATTAATAATACATTTAAACTTGTTGGCGACAAGAAGGTCAGCAAGAAGCATCCGGCAGTGGGTCTTATTTATGATGATATTATGTCCATTTATGAAAAGACCGGACGAAATACTTCTTTTGCCCACGATGAAATGCTCTCCTTGGTGCAATGCCACATGCCTGAGTTATTTGAATCGGAATTTGCTGCCATGAAGCGTTTGGCAGGAACTCTTTCTGCGCATTTGCTTTTGAAAATGGCTAAGGATGTGACTTTATTTGATGATATAGCTGTTACTGAAAGCCACTTTGAGCATTTTATTGAACACTATTCTTTTATTCAGTATATTTATATGACGGACACCCAAGGCAAGCTTCAGTGCTCGGCAAGCACTGCCCCAGCCATTGTGGACAGATATGCAAAGCAGCCAAAGGGGTGCGATCTTTCGGATCGTGAATGGTTCAAAGTACCTATGAAAAATGGGAAATTGCATATTATGGATGTTTATCAATCGCACTTTACCGGCAAGCTTATTATTACAGTGTCTTGCGCTGTTACCGATGGGAAAGATGTTATTTGCGGTGTTATCAGTGCCGATATTCAGCTGGAAGAGCTTTTGAAGCGTGCAAAGATGCTTAAAGCTGAAGACGAAAGTTCCGGCGACGATGAAAATGAGTAAAAATACATTATAAATATGAGGATTGTTATGCAACAGACATTAACACACAAAATTTTAACAGCGCATCTCTTGCACGGCAGCATGGCTCCCGGTCAAGAGATTGGTATTCGTATTGACCAAACCTTGACCCAAGATGCCACAGGTACCATGGCTTGGTTGCAGTTTGAGGCACTTGGCGTTGAGCGGGTGCGTACTGATATTTCACTGAGTTATGTGGATCATAATACCATTCAGGCAAATTTTCGTAATG
The DNA here is from genome assembly GCA_964370525.1 of uncultured Desulfovibrionaceae bacterium. Taxonomy (GTDB): domain Bacteria; phylum Desulfobacterota; class Desulfovibrionia; order Desulfovibrionales; family Desulfovibrionaceae; genus CAYJAD01. Next base: position 3,782 of record CAYJJP010000003.1, read on the forward strand.
CCGACGATCATCGCTTTTTGCGCACAACGGCGGAAAAATTCGGTGCGCTCTTTTCGCCGGCAGGTACGGGCGTTTGTCATCAGTTACATTTGGAAAATTTTGCCAAACCCGGCGTAACGCTCATTGGAGCTGATAGCCACACTCCCACTGCCGGCGGCATAGGTGCGCTGGCTATGGGCGCCGGTGGTCTTTCGGTGGCGCTTGCTATGGCAGGAAAACCCTACACCTTGCCCATGCCCAAGGTTATGCGAGTTTGGCTTGAGGGAGAGCTTACGGGCTGGGCCACGGCAAAAGATATTATTTTGCATATATTACAAAAGCTTTCGGTGAAGGGCGGCGTAGGTTATGTGCTGGAATATGCAGGCCCGGGTGTTGCCGGGCTGAGCGTGCCCGAACGTGCCACCATAACTAATATGGGCGCAGAACTTGGTGCCACGACGTCCATTTTTCCAAGCGACCAAATTACAAAGGAATTTTTGAAGGTTCAAGGGCGTGAAGAAGATTGGTGTGCATTTGGTGCAGATGCAAACGCTGAATATGATGATGAATTGCGTGTGGATTTGAACCAAATAGAACCGCTTGCCGCTTGTCCGTTCATGCCGGATAGAGTCGAGCGTGTGGCTGACTTAGCCGGCATTGAGGTAAGTCAAGTGGCCATTGGCTCCTGTACCAATTCGTCCTATGCCGATTTACAACAAGTTGCCGAAGTATTGCGTGGTAAAAACATTCACCCGTCCACAGCCACCTTGCTTGCGCCCGGCTCAAAGCAAGTGCTCAATATGCTCGCCTCCGAAAATGCATTGCACGATTTACTCATGGCCGGCGTGCGCTTGCTTGAGTGTGCGTGCGGGCCGTGTATTGGGGCCGGCGGTGCGCCTTCATCGGCAGGGGTTACCGTGCGCACCTTTAACCGTAATTTCGAAGGTCGTAGCGGCACTAAGGATGCACAATGTTATTTGACAAGCCCGCTTACAGCAGCACAAGTGGCTTTGAACGGAGCCTTTACCGATCCTGCCACATGGGGAACAGCGCCCAAACGCGCGGATTTTCCTGAAAATGTACCTAATATAAAACATCTTTTTGTGCAACCGGCACCGGAAGGCAATGACGTGGAAGTATTATATGGGCCAAATATTATTCCGCTGGAAAGCTTTGATCCTCTCCCTACGGTGTTGGAAGGGACTGTGGTTATTGTGCTTCCGGATAATATCACCACTGACCATATTACACCCGGAACGGCCGAAATATTGCAATTGCGTTCTAATATTCCGGAAATGTCGAAACATGTTCTTGCCAGTGTGGATGCTGAGTTTCCGGCTCGTGCACGTTCCACAAAAAATGGCGTTATTGTGGCAAAGGAGAATTATGGGCAAGGTTCCAGCCGTGAACATGCGGCTCTTTGTCCACGACATCTTGGCATTCGCTGTATTCTCGCCTGTTCCTTGGCACGGATTCACCGTGCAAACCTTGTTAATGCGGGAATTTTGCCTTTACTCTTTGTTAATCCAAAGGATTATGATGATATACAATTAAATGCGCCTGTGTATATTAACACGCAAGATATTAAGGCCGGGCAAGGCTGCACTATTCGCATAGGGCAAAAGGACGTTGAGGTAATCAATGACTTGAGCGAGGACGAACTGCGCATTATTGGCGTAGGTGGTTTGCTCAATAGTGTAAAATAATACAAAAATATGGGGCGTGAGAGAATCTTGCGCCCTTAATTCAAAATTTCATGAAAAAAATCGAAAAAGCTCCTCGCAATAAAACCATTGATTTTAGCCTTGAAGAAGGCCAAAAATATCTTAAGCAATGTCTAACTGTTACCAATGCTGCTAGTTTGAAGGCTGTCACTAATAAGGTCATTGTGGGAGATGCTTTGGAAACGCTTGCGCTACTCCCAAAAGAATGTGCAAGTTTGGCTATTGTCGACCCGCCCTATAATCTTAATAAGGATTTTCACGGAAAAACATTTAAGCGTTGTTCTGATGAGGATTATACTGCATATACAGAAACTTGGATAGAGGCCATTCGCCCCCTCTTAAAGCCAACGGCCTCCATATATGTATGTTGCGATTGGCAGTCAAGCAGTGTGATTGGTTTGGTGTTAAAAAAATATTTTCATGTGCAAAATCGTATCACTTGGCAACGTGAAAAGGGACGTGGCGCCCAAAATAATTGGAAAAATGCTATGGAAGACATATGGTTTGTTACCAATGCAAAAGAGTATACCTTTCATGTGGATGCAGTAAAAATACGCCGAAAAGTCGTGGCTCCCTATAAGGTAGACGGCAAACCCAAGGATTGGGAAGAAACGGAGGATGGAAATTTTAGAAATACATTTCCATCAAATTTTTGGGATGATATATCCATACCTTATTGGTCAATGCCTGAAAATACAGCACATCCTACGCAAAAACCGGAAAAATTGCTTGCCAAACTAATCCTCGCCAGTTCTGACAGCGGTGACATTGTCCTTGACCCATTTCTTGGATCCGGCACAACGGCTGTTGTGGCAAAAAAATTGGGCAGAAAATTTATTGGTATTGAGCAAAACCCTACCTATTGTGCTTGGGCCATGAAGCGGCTGGAAATGGCTAAAAAAGATCCAAAAATACAAGGGTATCATGATGGAACTTTTTGGGCGCGCAACAGCATTCCACCCACAAAAAAGTAGGGATGTGAAAGCATTCTCCATAGGGAAAATGCTTTCTTCATCAATGTTTATGAACTTTTTCTTGAAAATGAATAATACATAATAGTATTGTCCAAGTATTTCCTAAAGTTATTGTATAAACTTTCATCAATTTTAGGTATGGAGAGCACTTTTAATTCATATTCTCCTGATTCCTTGGTGAAAGCAGGGTGAATATGCAAAAAATCGTTCATAACAAAACCAAGCTTTTCGTAAAATCCTCTTCTTCTAATGGAAACAGCATCCACCGGAGGGTCGATTTCCAAAATAATGGGAAGCGAAGCTGTTGCTATGAGCTGTTCAAGTAACTTGGTACCGTAATTTTTGCCTCGTTCACTTTCTAAAATAGCCAAATGTTCCACATAGATAAATGTATCAGTGCGCCATGTATACAGTAAACCCACAACGATGCCATTATCCTTTACAGCGTGGCAGAAATACTCGGCGCAGGAAAGTGCTTCGAGTTGATCGCTCTGTGTTCTTTGTTCAAAAATAGGAAAGCTATTTTTGTATATTTCATTTATAGCTTCAAATTCCGGTGCTTGACTGTTTGAAATTCTAATAAGTTCCATAAAATATCCTTTCATTGTGTCAAATTAATTCTCTGACGTTTCTCTATCCCTTTCAGCTTTTTTTTGCAATATTTTTAAATATTCGAAAATTTATTATCATTAACAAAACAATGCAGCTAGGCATAGTTTCAAACGCTCGTTGACGTACTGACTCGTCCGGCAAACGAATTTGTTGTGTGAAATTGGGCTTGACCGAAGTCGTTTAGGAATTATTCTTGTTAACGAAAAAACTGGAGGAATATTATGCATTTTACAGGTCAAGTTTATAGACACCCCATTGAGGCAAAAACTCCCCTACTGGAAGTTACTGCCGGTTGCTCACATAATAAATGCTCTTTTTGCACCATGTATAGAGAAACACCCTTTAAGGTATCTCCTTTAGCGCATATTGAAGAGGACTTAAAGGAATTGAAGGCCACTGGTCAGCCTGTCAAGCGTATTTTCTTAGTCAACGGTGAACCGTTTATATTGTCAACAGCAAAACTTTTATATATTGGAGAGTTAATTAATTCATACTTTCCGGAAATTGAAACCATTACTTGCTATGCATCCATTAAGAGCTTAAAAAATAAGTCGTTGGAGGATTTACAAGCGCTTCGCCGTCTAAAGTTCAACGAGCTGCACATTGGGCTTGAGTCGGCCTATGATCCGGCTCTTTTGCAAATGAATAAAGGATTCACTGCTTCAGAAGCCTATGACAATATTGAAAAATTAATAAAAGCCGGCTTTGATTGGGATGCTCTTATTATGACAGGAGTGGCTGGAAAGGGGAAGGGTAAAGTCCATGTGGAAGAAACGGCAAAGCTATTAAATGCATTTCCGCCATACATGGTTTCGCTCATGCCCACCTCGGTGGCTGATGGGACGCTGCTTGAAAAGATGCGCGATGCCGGTGAATTTGTCGAATGCACCGAACGTGAAAAAATTGAAGAGGAAAAATATTTGTTGAAATTGTTAAACTTCGAAGATGCTTATTTCTTTGGGTCGCATTATTATAATCTGATACCTGTGAGCGGAGAGCTTTCTCAAAAAGCTGCTATGATTACACATATTGACAAGCAGTTATTGCGCATGGATACGGAATTGCTTGACGGAGCTTACCAAAGGGATAATATTTAAGGTGAAGTTGATTAAATAATTAAAATAAGAAGTTACGCAAGTTTTGCTTTGTGCAATGACTTGCGTAACTTTAAATAATATTTTATAATGTCTGTTCTGATTTTGTAATCTCTGCTTCAAACAAGATGTAACATATGGATGTAATAAAATATTTAACGGCGCCTACCTTTGGCACCATATTGCTCGCCGGCCTATTGCTGCTGGGGCTTGTGGCATGCCTTCGTCTTTTTCGTGATCTTAGGGGAGGGCAAAAATCCTTCCAAGTGCGCCATGCTGCCATGGCAAATCGCATCCGACAAACAGAATCTGAAACAGAAGAATTTAACAAACGAATACATAATACAGAACAAATGCACATTTTTAGTTTAGCCTTGCACGAAGCCTTGCTTGTGTGTACCAAGGAAAATACTTTTATGACTGAGCAGGGGGATTGTGTGTGCTTGCGCATTGAAGATTGCGCATATTATATTACTTTTAAGGAAAATAAGCATTCATTGCGCAGCACCCGTCGTACATTGCACGGGCAAGGGCATTTTATTGTGTATGACAATGAACTTTTGCAAGATCCGCCGCTCAAAGTGTTTTATGACTTGAAAGAGTTGGAACTTTATTTATTGCAAAAATTGAATGCTGAAAGCACAAAACAATTTCCGCCGGCATTGCGTAAATCGCATGGATTACGTTGATTTGTTCCGTGTATCAGTCCGTTGAAAAAGCACCATTTGCTGCGTCAGCGATAAAAAGCCAAACCGCTTATGTATGTCCAATACACTGCGCGCCTTGACTTTTTTCGCTTCCTTGCCTTTGGCACTTTTTGAACGGACTGACGAAATTTGAGTTTTTTAACTGGCTGGTATACTTCTTTATGAACTTATAGAATCTTATTATTGATAATAAATGTTATTTTCAAAATTATTTCCTTATTATTTCCTTGACCCGTAGTCTTATTTATGTATAAATATTAAACAAGTTATGTGATTGTTTACAAATTCTTGTAGAATTTTCGATTAAATACTAGGGCATAAGAATTTTTTTAACCCATTGAAGGAGCTTTCCATGTTCGATACAATGATTTTGGGGCAAAAGTGTTCGCGTGAAGAGTTTAAGAAAGTCGAAAGCGAGTTGCGAATGCGCCTCTTTCAGCTGCAAAGACAATGCGAAGAATATAAAATCTCAGTTTTGTTGACTATTTTGGGTGTAGAAGGCTCCGGCCGTGGCTCGCTTGTTAATACTTTGTCGTCGTGGATTGACGTAAAAAAGCTAAGCAATCACACTTTTTGGAAATCATATGAAGCTGAAAGACTACGCCCTGATGCTTGGAAATATTGGGTAAAACTTCCGGCATATGGTGAATTTGGCATTTTCTTTGGTGGTTGGTATGATGAAACCATTCGCAAGGCTTCTTATGGCGAAATCGACGAAGCAGAACTTTTTCAAACCATGAGTAAAAGGGTGGAGTTTGAGCAAACTCTTGCCGACAATGGTTATGCCATAGCAAAAGTTTGGTTGCATCTTGATCACGAAGAACATGCCAAACGCCGCAAGGCGCGTGAGAAAGATCAAAGCTTGCTACGCTTTACTCCATATGACAAGGAAAGCGAAAAGAAATACACACAACTTATCGGAACAGTTGGCAAAACAATTACCATGACCGATAGGGAGTTTGCCCCGTGGTATGTCATTGATGCCTACGATAAGCGTTTTTGCCATATTTCCGTGGCGCGCGCACTTATTGAACATTTGGAAAGTGTTGTAGCAGCAAAAGTTGCCCAAAAAAATCAAAAAATACAGCTCAGTGAGGAAGGTAAAGAAACTCCATTGGCGCAAGAAAACCTCAATACAGTTACCATGCTCGATAGGCTTGATATGTCGCCGACGCTTGAGCGTGCTGAGTATAAAAAACAGTTGAAAAAATTACAAAGTGAAGTTTTTCAGCTGTCGTTCAAAGCCTACCAGCAAGGCATTTCTTCGACGCTCACCTTTGAAGGTTGGGATGCCGGAGGTAAGGGTGGCGCCATTAGACGGCTTGCTTCTTCTGTGGATTCACGCATTACCCGCATAATACCCATTAGCGCTCCCACCGACGAAGAATTGGCGCATCATTATTTATGGCGTTTTTGGCGTCATGTGCCCTTGGCCGGATATGTGACCATTTATGATCGCACTTGGTATGGGCGTGTGCTTGTGGAGCGTGTGGAAAAATTTGCACGTCCGGAAGAGTGGAAGCGAGCTTTTGCCGAGATAAATAATTTTGAAGAGCAGTTGGTGGACAAAAAAAATATTCTTCTGAAATTTTGGCTGCATATCTCCAGTGATGAACAACTGGCGCGCTTCAAAGAGCGTGAGAACACGCCTTGGAAAAATTATAAGCTTACCGACGAAGACTGGCGTAATCGAGACAAGGCTACGGATTATAAAATAGCTGCTGATGAAATGTTTATGCGCACCAATACCAGCTATGCGCCGTGGCATATTATCCCTGCCAATTCAAAGTATTATGCTCGTATACAAGTGTTAAAAATATATAGGGATGCTTTGAAGAAAGCCCTTGGTGAGAAATAATTTTGTCTAAGTGGTAGAGTATATTCCATAAGTAAATGGATTAGCTTTAATTCAAGTAATTCATGTTATTATGGAAATATGCTTATGCTCAATTTTTGTGGCCAAGAGAAAAATTTTTGTTTTATTTAATTTTTTCTTGGCCGCATTCAATCCCCAATCTTCCAGTACGCTCATTATTGATTTTTATGTCATTGGGCAAGGCAATGTTGCTTGTTAAAGTGCCAACGTTTTATGAATAATTCCCCTGATATATACACAGCTCGACTTGCGCCAAGTCCCACCGGTCTTTTGCACTTGGGTAATATTTGGTCGTTTTTGTGGGCGTGGCTTTGTGCGAAAAATGCTCATGGTTCAGTTATCTTGCGCATAGAGGATTTGGATCCGCAACGTTCTCGCCAAGAATTTTCTACGGCTATTATCCAAGACTTGCAGTGGCTTGGCCTTGTTTGGGACGGTGATGTTCTTTATCAAAATACAAGGCAGGCTTATTATGAGCATGTTTTGCGTATGCTTGAAAAGCAAGGGAATGTTTATCCGTGCTATTGTACTCGCAAAGAATTACGAAGTCTTGCCGGCGCTCCGCATGTGGAAGATATGGGCGCGCCTTATGGTGGATATTGCGCTCATTTGAGTCTTGAAGAGAGGGCGCAAAAAGAGCGTGCTGGGCGTAAGGCTGCCTTACGTTTGCGCACGCAAAATGCCACGGGAGAAAGCGAAAAGATTTTGTTTGAAGATGGCATTTATGGTAAGCAGGCATACAGCTTGCATGATATAGGTGGAGATTTTGCTTTGCGCCGTTCCGATAAAGTTGTGGCCTATCAATTGGCTGTGGTGCTTGACGATGCGCAGCAGGGCATTACGCACATTGTACGCGGGCGAGACATACTTGTGTCCACCCCACGCCAGATATATTTGCAGAAATTACTGAATCTTAAACATGTGAACTATGCTCATGTTCCTTTATTGCTAGATTGCTTGGGGGAGCGTCTTGCCAAAAGGCATAATGCTTTAAGTGTGCGTAGTTTACGAGAAGCCGGAGTCACGCCCGAACGCATTTTAGGTTTGTGCGCATATTTAGCCGGATATAGGGATGTGCTGAGGCCGTATAATCTTAGTGAACTTTCGGAACGATTTTCTTTCGCACGGTGCAAGCGCATCCTTGCGGCTGAAGATATTCCTATAAAAAATAGTGAGATAGGATTTTTGTACAAATAATGGGCTATGTAGGCTTGTCATGAAAAAGATTTTTGTATAGAAAGATGTTTGATTTCATTTATATTAAGGATAGTACCATGACCAAACCCGCTATTAGCAAGGAACTGCTGAATTCATTGATGCCAAAAGAGCGCAGTGACGAATTTTTTGATGCCCTCTATGGAGATGCCGAAGAAGGCGCTTATGACATTAAGCTTGTTTTAAAAAAACAGGACGAAAAAAGCGTTACCTTGGCTTTTGAATTGCGCCAACGCCCCGACAAATGTCTTGTCTGTAGTCTTACTTACGGATTGCCACAAGTATTTAAACGCCATCCGCTCATCAATACCGCCGGCATTGTGAAGGAAGTAGCTACAGCTCTTGGTTGGGATCCCGAAAGCTGTACATTTGACCTTGGCCCCACTAAGGAAAGGCACGAAGAATTGCATTGCATTGAATTGATAATTCAAAAGTAAGCGATTTTTAAGTAACATATTTAATTTGTGGGGGGATTTATTCTTCCCCCCACATTGAGCGAAAGAGGGCGTTTTAGCCGAAAATATACTTTGCTATTCTTCATATATATTAGTGCTTATTAATATATATTTATCGAGTGCTTATGAAGACATGCTCATCCCTTCTGTTTTGATTGAATCGAAAATTTAATGTCGGTGCGAGGCTTGACCTTTATGCACCAAACGTCATATAATTATGCACTTCATTTTAAAAGGTGTTTGTATTATGAAATTTTTTGTTCATTCCGTTTTTCTTCCTTCATTTTTTGCTATTGCTTTGGCCTATGCGCATATGGCCCTTCCGACATCTGCCCTTGCTAAGGATGCAACGTTAGAAATTGAAAATACCACAGCCTTTAGCATAGATATTGCCCTTGTTTACATGAAAGACAAAAGATCTGAACCCATAAATAGAGGCTGGTATGTGGTGAACCCTCGTTCAAAAACGACCATAACTCTCAATACTGATAGGGAAAAAATTTTTTGGTATGGTAAGACCGATGCCGGATGGTACTGGGGGGGCGATAGTAACAATAAAGAAGATGCCACATTTGATATTTACGAAGATAAATACAGTGTACAAGCCGGCAAAAAGATTAAAGATAAACAAGCTGTTGCCGTGCGCTTCAAGGCCATTACAAGGCAAAAAGACTCTTTTCATTTGAAGCTTGTTGATTAAACGAATTTATTTGATTTTTATAACGGAAGAAGGCTTTTCACCGTTAAAATCACAGTCTGAGGACTTATGGCAAAGCTCAAAAGTATTCCAAAGCAGTTGGGCTATGTGCTCGGTGGACAATGGACGCGCGACGTAATTTGGACGGTTTTTACCATTATACTTGCGCGCACCAGCGCCAGTACGCTTGGGCAGATAATGCTGGCCTTATCTTTTGGGTATATTGTTCGTCAAGTTGCTGATGTTGGCTTAAATCATTTTCTTATATCTTCTTTTGCTCGGCGTGAAAGCCGCCCCCGTCAGTTACTGAGCGAAATCACTTGGCTCAAACTCGTTTTGCTTTGCGTAGCTTTAATGCTGACGTGGTTGTTTACAGTGTGGCAAGATTATAGCTTTGAGCTACAGGTGACGGTTATGGCCATAGCCGGCGGCCTTGGTCTTGAGGCTGTGGTCAATTCCTTTTTTGCGCTTTGCCAAGCTCGCGGTCGTCAAGATGTGGAGATGCGCATCCGCATTCCGTCTAGTCTTATCGGTATCGGTTTCGGTATTTTACTCACATTGCTTAACGCGCCGGTGATTTATATTGCGCTTTATAAACCCATCGAATCCTTGTTGCTTATAATTATTTCCATTAAAGCTCTTGGGCGTAACCCCGTGAATAGGCTGAATATGGAAGTTTTACGACACATTGGCCTGCAATGGAAAAAAGGTCTTGTGTTTACAGCTATTTCTGCCTGTGCTATTTTTTATAATAAACTGAATGTCTTTTTTTTGAAAAAGAATGGTGGGGATGCCGCTGTTGGTGCTTACAGCGTAGCTTGGGAAGTTGTGGACGGATTGTCCATTTTGATTTCGTCGGCCTTGCTGGCTAAAGTGGTTTATCCGGAGCTTGCCAGATTATGGGACAGCGATAAAGTCGCCTTTCAAAAACTTGCGGGACAAACAACTCGCTCGCTGTGGGCTGCTTGTATGCCCTTGATTTATATTATTTGTGTGGAAAGTGATCGTATTTTAGGTTTTGTGTATGGCGACCAATATAGTCTGGCAAGTACCGCCCAGCGTATTTTAACGCCTTGTATTGCCACGGCTTTTTTGCATAATTTGGCAGCTTATGCCATGATGAGTATGCGCAAGCAAAAGCTTTTATTGATTTTTTATTCTACAGGATTGCTGGTAAATATTATTCTTTGCTATGTACTTACCGCATGGAAGCCTCTTGAAGGAGCAGCCCTTGCAATTACCCTTACTAAGGTTTGGGTTGCCATAGGGACGGTGGCCTATTTTCAATACATAGCTAAGCCCATGCAATTATATGAGTGGGGGCTAGTGATTTTGGTGCCGCTTGTGTCTTTTGGGCTTTGGTGGCTGTTATCTGGCTTTACACATAGAATAGTAGCTGAATTAGTGGGACTTATACCTCTTTTACTTCTTTTATGGGCTTGGCGTCCTCCGCCTCCCTTTGAAAAAAATAAGGAAAGTGTATGAACATTTTTTCTCGTATTTTCTTATTTATGGCAATGCTTTTGCTGTGTGCGTGCAACAATAACACCGAGCAGCAAAATGTGGCGCAAGACATAATTAATGCTGAAGGAAACTACAAACTGGCTGTAGTTCCGGATTTTACATGGCCGGCGTTTCAGCGGTTTTGGCACAGGGCGGCAGACGAGCATTTGTCTTTGACGGGCTTTAAAGAAGCGCCCAATGGGTATGCGCTGGATTACGGTATGGGAGTAACGTTGCGTATTTTCATGCAAGATGATCTGGTAAGCGGCATACAGGTTGAATATATTGCACTCAACGATAATTTTTCCGGTGGTTTGCAATTTAAGCGCATTGTAGATCATATGTTACTTGTGGGGACATTTTTTTGGAAAAAAGAAATCAGAGAACAACTTTTTAAACATTTTGTAATCATGAGTCAGGAAAAGAAGGAGTTTGTGCATAAGCGTTCGTATTTTATACGAAGCTATAAAAAACCGGTGTGGACGTTTAATTTGATTTTAGTGGATGAAGGGGATATGGTGCGTGTTTCTCCTTGATATGTAATGAGAACGTCTAAGCGAAAGAGCTCTCTTTATTTTGACTGTCTTATCTGTCTAATATTTATGAGTATATACTTAAAGTAATTCGCACATTTTTGCTCGCACACTTCCATACCACCAAATTATATTTCTTGGCGTATTATCAAGAGCTTGACGCCAAAGCTGAAGTGTGCCCAAGTTTTGTATTGTGTCGAATTTATTCAAAAATACAGCTTTTATTTTATCGTGTGCAACGTTTTTGAATAGTCCTTGCTCAGCAAGGGCAAGACGCACGAAATGCTCAAAATGTATTTCTTGTTCGAGAGGAAGGTCTGTTATCTTCGAAAAAAGTGTTGCTCTATGCACATTCTCTTCGTTGAGTGGCATGTTAAGCGTGTCAAGCCCCATAAATCCCACACAAAAATCTGTTTCTTCAGGAATGACAGGCTCATGCTCAGCGGGTGCTTTCAATGCTTTACGTGCAGCACCGTCACCTTCGCACAAAACAATATCTGCTAAGCCTATCTGTTTAAGTCTGGTAATTTTTTCGCTGTTTAAACCGACATATTTCTTTTTTTGGCTGTCGAGCTGTGCGCATACGGTGACCACGGGAGGTTTGTTGTCTTGGCTAAGGGCAGCTCGTACTGCCTTCACAAGGTCGTCGCATTCGCTTTCAAGTACAAGCGAAGTCGCTTGTTTTTTAACGTTTTGTTTGTTTTGCTCACCCGCACAGATCTTCGTGGACGGGGCAATGATAACACGCTTGCCGAGCGCACTATAATGTTCGGCAAGCCACTTAATAAATGAAGTTTTACCGCCTGCTCCCACGACAGTTATCAAGGATTTATTGCGCTTATATGTCGCAAGCATGGTTTCGAGAGTGTAGTTCATTTATTTTGTGAGTATTTTTGCCATAATAATTTCAAGCACTCCGCCACCGATGGCAAGCCCTTTGTCGGAGACGAGGTCGCAATATTCAATGTGTCCTCTTGGGTCAACATCACCAAGCTTTGTGCGTTGCTTTACAGGCGTGTCGGAGCGCAAAACGCCACGCACTACACCGTCAAATTGTGCTGTAACTATTTGTTCTTGCTCTGCATTTACGACTCTTCCAAGCTCGTCGCCTTTTTTGACCACATCCTTAATATCTTTTTTTGTTGTAAAAGTTCCTTCAAAATCTGCCCAGAAAACACGTTCGCTGGTGTAACCCTTTACAGCCTCAGGTACTCCGGTATTGGCAATGGCCGAACCGTTGACAATGACTCGCCCAAGCATATGTCCCCGCATACTTTCAATAACTGCATGCACATCTCCGTCTTGACCTGCATAAAAGCCGGGGCCAACTCCGATGACTAACTCTGCCATATTTTTGTGAGTTCCAATATTTTTCTTGGCTAAAATGGCATCTATCAAAACCTGTGCTTTCAATGAGTTCAGACATTCTGCTTGTGGGTCAATGAGCAAGGGTATATGTCCATTGAGCCAATATTGTTCTAAATTGTCGGTGTTTTGCACAAGAACAGCCTGAACTCCCTCTACCACAGCAGTTTTTGCGTATACGGCTTCGCAAAAAGAAACTGTGCGGCGCACCGCCAAGGGGCTTTTTGCTTCCAAAAAAAGTATTTTGCGCAGGCCAGCACGATAAAGACGCAAGGCCAATCCGGATGCGAGATCTCCGGCACCGCGTATGACAATGAGTGGGAGTGAATTAATATTGTTCATATATTTCCTTTGCTTGTGAGTTTTGCATACATTTCTGGTGTATCAATATCAATAAACGGGGCTGTGTCATTAATTTCTACAAATTGCCTTGGATAGCGAGAATTGTCAATGAGTACACGCGCACCGCTATCCCCTTGAATTTGTAGAACTCGACTAAATTCGTTGCTGGGAATAATTACAGGATTGCCCCGTTCTTCTGAATTTTTTGCAGCGGTAATTCTGTGTGGAATTACCCATGTTTGTGGATGAGCAAGTGCTTTGTCAATGAGCTGGTCAAGTATGTTTGCCGTTAAAAAGGGTTGGTCGCCTAAAAGTACCATGGCGCCCTGAATTTTTAGTGTATTTTGAGCATTTAATTTGCACGCATATTCGACTCCCACCTTGAGTGATTCAGCTTGTCCCAAATGGCGTAAAGAATTACGCAAGATTGTGCATTGCGAAGTGTCTAAAGCCGTGAGCATGTCTTGTGTGTAATTTTGAGTTTCCTTGTCTATTTCGTCAGGTATGATTATGAGTACCTGTGCCAGTTGCGAAGTTTTTGCTGCATTTATAACATGCTGGAGCATGGGCATGCCATGAAAAGGGAGCAAGAGTTTATTGCGCCGCATACGTTTTGACATGCCGGCAGCCAGTATTATTCCAATAATATGACTCATAAAATCATAAGGGGGGCATCATTTTCATGTTTTTTAGAACGCACATAACCAATATCCCATGCTGTCACGCCCTTAGTTTGTAATGATTGCATAGCAGCTTCCACTTGCTCTTGTGGTACGGCAAGCAATAAGCCGCCGGAAGTTTGTGTATCAAAAATTAAGGATTCAAGGCTTGCATCAATGTTATTGGGGATGTGCGTAAATGTCATCCAATATTTACGATTGGCATGACTTCCGGCAGGAATAAGCCCATTTTTGGCATAATCAAGCGCATATGTCATGGCTGGTACCTTACTGCTTTCAATCACTATTTGCAAATTAGATGCTCGAGCCATTTCAATGCTATGCCCGCCAAGGCCAAAGCCGGTAATGTCGGTTGCAGCTTGAAGTTTAAGTTCACTTATGAGCAGAGCAGCGTTTTTATTAAGCTTAGCGCACCAGTCAGTTATCAGTTTTTCACTTTCTTCATAATTATCCCAGCGTGCTTTTATGGCTGTGGAAAGAATGCCTGTGCCGAGGGGCTTGGTGAGCAGCAGCCTATCAAAAGCCCGAAGGCCATCGTTGGTCGCCTTATGCGCCGTATCAATAATTCCGGTAACAGACATTCCATATTTAATTTCGCTATCTTCCACTGTATGTCCGCCAACTAGCACAGCATCTGCTTCGCTTAAAACATCAAGCCCGCCGCGCAAAATATTAATCATATATTCTTCGCTTTTATCGGCATGGCAAGCAGTGGGGAAGAAAAGCATGTTCATGGCGCACCACGGTTTTCCGCCCATGGCATAGACATCAGAGAGGGCATTTGCGGCGGCAATACGTCCAAAATCATAAGCATTATTCACGATAGGTGCTAAAATATCTACGGTTTGCACTATGGCCATACCGCTTGGGATGGATACCAGTGCAGCGTCTTCATTGTGCGCACGACCGGCCACAACTCGCTCCTCAAGCTCTTGCCTTGTAACGGTAGTTCGTTGAACTTCTTTAAGTATTCGCTCCAAAACCTCTGGAGCCACTTTAGTTGCTCAGCCGGGTGCTTTAGCCATATCTAATAAATGCATTAATCGTCCTAACTAGAGTTGTTTATTTGTTTTGTTATAATTATACGTTGTCGCTTTTGACAAACGCTAAGCAATAGCAAGTCCTACTTTATTTTTTTGAGCCATTGGCGCAATGTTTGATAGAGAATAGTTGGGTTTATGGGCTTCTCTATGTGGTCGTTCATTCCGTAGGTTATGCATATTTCTTTGTCCTTGGATGTGTCGTTCTTGGACATGCCAATAATTGGAAGATTCTTAAGCTCTTTGTGCTCACGAATATGTTGTGCTGTGCTTCCGCCATCCATTACAGGCATATGCATATCCATAAGCATAAGGTCATAATGGTTGTTGTCTAACATTTTCAGCGCTTCTTGCCCATGCTTAGCAATGTCAAGACTGTAGCCTGCTTGTTTAAGCATTTGTTTTATTGCGTATTGCTGCATGTCATTGTCTTCCACAAGTAAAATATGAGCTCTGGCAAGTGAGGTCTTTGATTTGTGAGGATCATATTTTTGCGCCTGTTGCGCCACGGCAAAAATAGCAGTAAAGAAAAAGGTAGAGCCTTGATCTTTTACACTTTGCACCCAGATATCTCCGTGCATCATTTTTACCAGTGCACGAGATATGGCAAGGCCAAGATTAGAGCTTTTGCGGTTTTGTGATAAAGAGCTTTTAGTCTGTGAAAATGCAGAGAAAATATGGTTCAATTCTTCTTGTTCAAGGCCAACGCCGGTATCTCTTACGGAGAAAAGGCATTGCATACTGTTGCCTTCTAGGGGGGTGCATTCAGTGCGTACTTGTACAAAACCGCTGGATGTAAATTTAATGGCATTGTGAATAAGATTAAAAAGCACTTGTTTGAGACGTAACATATCGCCCACTAAGACTGTTTTTTCAAATTCTGCATGGCCTGTATGGTCAAGGTCTAGGGTTATGTTTTTTTCCATGCATAAGGGGTCGTGCATTTCCTTAGTGTCTGCATAGAGTTCTTCAAGGGTAAAGGTGGTGGACTTCATCTCAAGCTTGCCGGCTTCAATTTTGGAAAAATCCAAAATATCATTGAGAGTTGCCAGTAAATTATTGGCCGAAAAAAGAGTTTGATGCACATAATCTTTTTGATCCGGCAAAAGTTTTGTGCCGTTAAGTAGGCATAGTAAGCCAAGGATGCCGTGCATGGGCGTATGTATTTCGTGGCTGATATTTGCCAAAAATTCGCTCTTGGCAAGCGAACTTTTTTCAGCATTTTTCTTGGCCGCGCGTAGATCAATTTCGGTTTCGTGGATTTCGCGCAGCATGGCTTTAAGTTCACGCAGATCACGCACATAAACGGTAATACCGACCTTTCCGCGATACATGCCACGCTTTATGCTGACTTCAGCAGGAATAAGTTCTTCTGTGAAAGGATTTTTGCCCAAAAATTCCGCAACAATATAATCGTTATTATAGGCTTTATCTAAAGTGCTGTCGACATAATCTACGGATTTTGTGCCGTCTGGCTGAAATTCGGGGAATGCTGTTTGAAAATCTCGTATATAGTCTTCTTTGCTTTCAAAGCCAAAAAGATGCGCAGCGGTAAGGTTTGTATAGATAAGATTCTTGTTTTCATCCCAAAAATGTACGCCAATCGGCAATGAATCAAGGATGAGCTCGTTGCGCAGTTCTATATCTCGTTCACGATTTTGGCTTACAATATATTCACTTAAATCGCGCGTAAATATGAGCAAAATATCTTTCCCCAAGTGTGAAGCGCGAACCATGGTTTTTTCTGCCGGAAATAGCGAACCGTCCTTTTTTCTATGAACCCATGTAACTTTGTGGTGTCCTTCACGAAAAGCCAAAGAGAAATCCTCAACAATTCTTTTGCTGCTAATGCCACCGTCTGGCTGTACCTCTGGGTGTAGCTTGTAAAATGACTGCAAAAATTCTTGTTTAGTATTAAAACCAAATAATTTCAATGTAGCACTATTGCAATGTAGTAAATTGAACTCCTTAGCCCAAATGTTTACGCTTAAAGGTATGGAATCCATAAGTATTTGATTTAATTTTTCTGCTGCAAACCTTCTTTGCTCAGCTTGTTTAAGCTTGCGTAACTCTATGACATAAGCGATTACGATTTTTTCGCCATCAAGTTTTGAGCGCACGAGCACAATTTGCAAGGGCAGGGGGTTTCCCTCTCGGTCAAGGTACATCCATTCAAACGTATGGTATCCAACCTCAAATGCATGATTTAGTTTTTGCCAAATAACTTCATCCGAACGTTCTCCGTTTGGCTGAAATTCAGGTGCGAAGCTTATAATTTTATTAAAATATTCTTCTTTATTTTGAAGATCAAAAATGCGCACAACTTCCTGATTGCAATCAAACATTTCTAAGTCTTCGTTCCACAAGGTTATTCCAAGGGGAACAGTATCAAAAATGGCCTTGCTATAGGCAAGAGCTTCATTGGTTGCCTTATGACTGGCTTTAAGCTCTGTTAAATCATTAATATAATTGAGAACAACGTTTTCGCCTCGGTATTCGGTGCGTATAAGCGTCATATGCGTTGACACAGTTTCGCCGTTAATAGTCATATGTTTCCAATCGACTTCTGCGTAGCCTTCGCGAAAAACCTTAGCAAGCAGTTCTCTGTAGTATTCAACGGAATTTCTTCCATTAGGTTGAAACTCCGGTGAAAGCTTATGGTATGAGTCTAAAAACTCTTGCCGCGACTCAAAACCAAAAAGACGCGCCACAACTAAATTGCAATCAACGACTTCAAAATCTTTATTCCAAAAAGTTGCTCCAAGTGGCATGCTGTCCCACATAATTTGTATGCGTTCGTCGGCTTCTTTTGCTATCTTTTTAATGCTTTCCAGTTCACGCAAATCATATACATAGCCCACTACAAAGGTTTGTGCGCCTGAAGATATGCGGCGCAAGGTGATCATGCTTGGTAATTTTTTACCCTCATTGTCTTGCCAAACCCACTCAATGTAGGCGTAGCCTTCTTGAAATGCTCGTTCAAGGACGATTTGTCCAAATTTTACCGACGGCGTTCCACATGGTTGAAATTCCGGAATAAACTTTGGCATAATTTGTTTGTATTCTTCAAGAGAGTTCATGCCAAACATTTGCAAAAACACAGTGTTACAAGCAATAATCTGACGTTCTTCACTCCAAAGGCTTATGCCTGTTGGCGAGGCGTTAACAATAGGCAATGCAAATTTAACAATATTAGCATCGTTTGCTCCTGCTGCATATGTAGATTCAGTTACGCTTTCTAAAAGGCTTTGAATTTCTAAGTTTTCTTCAAGGGGAATGTGTTTTACGACAGTACAGATAATAATATTTTCATGGGCATAGTGGATGTGACTTAAACAATATTCCAGAGATACGTTTTGCCCGCAAGGCATAGCATGAGTTTGTGTAAATTTTATAAAATCATTTTCAAGAGTTATGGGGAGTTGTTTGTAAAAAGCAGTGTCTGCATAATCGAGAGGTGTATTATTTTGCTGTGAGGGATGCATGGATTGCTCAAAATGCTTCTGTGCTATTTCCAAATTATTCGCTTCAAAAAGCTCAAGGAAATTTGGGGACGCTTGGACGATGTCGCCGTTTTCCTTGAAGCAGCATGTCGGTCGTTTATGAGTGCATAGAAGCTGTTGCAAAAATGTTTGTAAAGCTTTGTTTTTGGGTGATTCACATTGATGCATAATATATAAACCCTTAATTTATTGTAATTTAATTTTTCTACCAAGGCATAATACATCACATTTTATGTATTGCCAAGCTCTAATTGTATACATGTCAAAGAATAATAACTGTTTGTTTTTATTTGTGTTTGCATAAAGGTAGGCGTGTTAATGTATGTATAAATATGTATTTTTGACAAAATATATAGAATAAAGTGAGAAAAAAACTGAAAAATTAATAAAAAACATAATTTATGATTTTCTAGATATTTTTGATTAAAAGTATCGTTAAAGACAATTGATTACTAATATAAACTATTTTGCAAAGATCATATAACTATTGTCTATAAATGATGTTTTTCTGATGATAACTAATACATATTTTATTTGCATTATATATATTAAAATACTAACGATAAAAAAATAAAAATTGTATTGACGAATTAGAAATAGGATGCTAGTCACAAAATATCGCAATATCTATTTATATATATTTATAGTCAGTTATAGAATAAATTTATAGATACATGTGAATGGAATAATTTTTTACTTTGGAGGCATTATGGGTATATCAAAAAAAATTTCGCTTTTAATTGTTGCAACTACAATACTGCTACTCATTTCTATGAGTTGCATAGCATGGTACTTTTTAGAAAAAATTGGAAATAAAGATTCCGAAAAATTACTGCATATTGCGCAAAGTACTTTGCAGATAGAAGCTGATAAAGATATAAATGCAAATTTGGCAATGGCAAATATTTTTGAAAATAATGGTGAGTTACTATATGCATTGGCAAACAATGATAATGAAACAGTTAAAAAAATTTCAAAACTTATATTAGCGGATAATAAGCTTTGTTATATTACCATTGCAAATGTTAATGGTGTTATTGTAGCTCGAGGACATTCAGATCAATCTGATGATAAAATCGCCACGCATAGAGCAAGTCTTCATATTCCGCTGCGAGAAAAAAGAAGCGTTTCTGGATTTGAGCGTGGCCAACAGATTGCGTTGACGCTTGGTGTTGGGTTGCCACTATATTATAATGATGAATTAGTGGGAGCTGTTGCCTACGGGCAAAATCTTTCCAATCATAATTTTGTGGAGCGATTAAAAAAAGATATTGGCGTTGATGCCACTATTTATGCCGACGACATTCGCATGACCACGACAATATGGGATAATGGGCGGCCGCTTGTAGGAACAAGGCTTAGTGATCAAGGAATTTATGATGCCGTTATTCGTCGTAATGAGCATGTGCTTTCGGACAGTGAAATATCCGGAACTCCTTATAAAACAATATACTGGCCTTGGCAGGATATAGGCGGCAAAAATGGCGGGATGCTATTTGTAGGATTTTCCAATGAAGAACTTGTGAAAAATGAATATGAAACGATATTTTCCTTCTTGGCTGTCGGCTCTATTGTTGGCATTGGTATGATTATTTTAGGTGTTTATGTTTCAAAAGCCATTGCTAAGCCGCTTGTGGCTGCTACAGATTATGCAGAGTTTGTTGCGGCCGGAGATTATGAAAAAGAACTTCACTATGTTAGTAAATGCGAAATAGGAAAACTTGTTGTGGCTCTTAGGAATATGGTAGAAAGCATTTGCAAATCTATTGATAGTGCGGAAAATAGCGCACTAGAAGCACAAAAACAATCCGAACACGCAAAATGTTGTATGGAAGATGCTGAAAGTGCAAAACTTATTGCGGAAGATGGACAAGGCAGGCTTATGCAGGCCTCTTCAAAAATAGAAGAGGTTGTGGGGCAAATTCATAATTTTGCAAAAAAATTAAATTTGCAAATACAAAGTGCTACAGAGAATGCTGAAGGACAATTAAGTCAAGTTTCCTCTTGTACAGTGGCAATGGAACAAATGAATGTGGCAGTGCTTGAAATTGCAAAAAATTCCTCTATTGTTTCAGAAGGTTCAAGGGAAGCAAAAGTGAGAGCAGAGCAAGGTGCTAAAATTACAGAAAAATCAAGTGAAGCACTTGTCGTCGTACAAGGAGAAAATAATAATATGCAAAGTGCCATGAATGAACTTAGGAAAGAAGCCGAAAGTATTGGTACAGTTATTACTGTAATCAATGATATAGCAGACCAAACGAATTTACTAGCGCTAAATGCGGCCATTGAAGCTGCAAGGGCTGGTGAGGCCGGCAGAGGTTTTGCTGTTGTTGCTGATGAAGTGCGTAAGCTTGCAGAAAAAACAACTCAAGCTACCCACGAAGTGAGTATTGTTATTGAGAGTATTCAAACAAAAACTCGAGAAAACGCAATTCTTGTGGATAATAGCACGAAAATATTGAATGAAACTTCGCAGCTTATGGGAGAGTCTGGTGAGGCATTGCAAAAAATCGTGGATGAAGCTACCAGCACAGCAGAGCAAATTAGTGAAATTGCCACAGCAGCCGAAGAACAATCGTCAACCAGTGAAGCTATTTCAAGTTCGTTGGATGTTATTAATGCGGGTGCATCTCAAACTGTAGAGTCTATGCAAAATGCATCTCAAGTTGTAGCGGAAATAACAAGGCAAATTGAAGTGCTGCACGATATGATGCAAACATTGCAAATGTCATCACAAATGTCATCACAAACGACTTCGCAAGTAACGTCGCAAATGACATAGTTTTTAGTCTTTAGTCTTTAAGGATGTAACCTTAAAAGCAAATCAATTAAAGTAAATGGGTAAGGAATGATTTTTAACAGACTGTTATGTTAAAATTTTCCTTACCCATTTAGGAACTAATTCATCTACGTCTCACAAGAATTGCCTGTAAATGTCGCAAAAATATTTCATTTTATCGATCTTCCGTATATAAATAGCAGTTAAAGACAATTTTCATGTAAAGAAAATTTCAAAAATGTCGATTAGTAAATTTTATGAAGTGACTTAATGTTTTAGGCTATAGTTTGGTGTATATGTTATCATTGACACTAATTTTAATAATGTGAGGATATGATGAAACTTTTTTACAAATTGATTGTGCCGTGCTTACTATTTCTTTGCATAGGGTTGGGCGTTGTTATTTGGCAAAGCTTTAGATTGAGTAATGAAGCACTGCTGGCAGCAAATGAGGAAAAAGTTCTTGTGGCCAACTCAAGTGCCACAGAAAATCTATCAAATCTTTATTCTTTTGATAAGCTTAATGCAATTTCTTTTTCGCTTTCAACTTTTTTTAAGCCTTATATAGTGGGTACAGAGGCCGAAAAAGAACAGAATTTGACTGCTTCCAAAAAGAGAGTTGTAGATACAAGACGTACATACAGCTATGCTGAAGTTACGCTTGTGGACGCAAAAGGGAAGATATTATTAAGCAGTAATGATGCCGTTGAAGGGCAAAGTGTTGCAAGTACAGACTTTTTTCAAAAAGCTGTGCGTGGTGAAATTGCCATAGGTAATCCTTTTTTATATAAAAATAAATTAGTTTATGCCGTAGCTGCTCCCATAAAGAGCTACGATGGTAACGAAGTAATTGGTGTTATTTATATCTTCAATTTCATCAATCAAGAAATGGCAAAGAGGTTGGTATCAGGAAAACACGGTACTTTCATGGTTGTAGATACCAATGGACTTGCTTTCTTGCACAATGACAATAGTGCTGTTTTTAATTACAATATAAATAATAGTAAAATTTTACAACAGTTAAAAGATGCTAATGGCATACATCGTGGATCATTTGTTGCTGATGATGGCAGAGAAAAAATCGCCTATATGACGGTTATTGAAGAGCCGGGCTGGAAGATTGTTAATATTTCCGATATTATTGAACTTGAACATTCGAGTTTGTCTATTAGAAATCAAAGTATTTATATTGCTTTGATTGTCGCAGCGTGTGTTGCTGCTTTAATGTTTTTTATTATACGGCATTTTACGAAGCAAATTGCCCTTGCTTCACGCATAGCTGAAGACATTTCTAAGGGTAAGCTTGATGGGAAAATCAATATTAAATCTAATGATGAAATAGGTATACTATCTCAGTCTCTTATGGCAATTCCGGCCGTGTTGAAACGTATGCTGTCAGAATATCAAGCTTTGGAAAATATCATAGGCGTCGGTGAGTTAAATGCGCGAGTTAATGCCCAAGAGTATAGCTTTGATTTTGCCACAATGGTAAAGGGTAATAATTCTATTTTGGATAAGTACTCAGCAGTATTGGATAATATTCCCTTGCCGGTAATTGTTTTTGATAATAATTTCTCCATAAAATATGCAAATCAAACAGGAATTATTAACTTCATAAAAGATTCTATCGGTAAAGACATACGCAGTGTTTTGGGTTTGTCCGATGCTGATATGCAAAATTTTCATAACCTACTAAGGTCTAAAACAAAAACTCAAGGTGAAACTCATATATTCGCTTCTGACATTGAATATTCTCTTATCCCCATGTTTAACCATGAACGTGAAATAGAGTCTATTTTGATGATTATAACCGATGTTACGAAATTCAAAACAGTAGAAAAAACAATTCAGGGAGTTGTTGAGTCCACAAGAAATATTACTGAACAAATTTCTTTCAATATTGAAAAGCTATCATTACAAGCCAATAACTCGCAACAAAGTGCCACCATTCAAGAAGAAAAGGTTGGACTGGCAAGCGATACCATGGATCATGTTGATATGATAACCAAGGAAACAGCAATGCGTGCAAGTGAGGCGGCAGATGTTTCCTCTGAAACTAAGCGTGAAGCTAGCAATGGTACAAATGTTGTGCAAGCTGCCATACAAAGCATTAGCAGTGTTCAAGAGCAATCACATAAGGTGAGATCCGGTATGTTTAAGCTTAACGAAGACACTGTTGCCATTAGCAATGTTATTACAACCATTTCTGATATTGCGGATCAAACCAACCTTCTTGCGCTTAATGCGGCCATTGAAGCTGCAAGAGCCGGAGAAGCGGGTAGGGGCTTTGCTGTAGTTGCGGACGAAGTTCGTAAGCTTGCGGAAAAAACAATGGAATCCACCGAAGAAGTGAAAAAAGCCATTGTAGCCATACAAAAAAGTGTTTCCAGCAGTGTTTCATTGGTAGATAGTTCCACAAATTCCATTGATGAGGCGACAAATCTTGTGAATAATACTGGATCAGTGTTTAAAAACATAGTAGAAATGGTTGAGAAAACCGTTGTTGGTTCTTCTTCTATAGCTGATGCGAGCCATGAGCAGGTGCAAAACACGGCCCAAGTAAAAGAAATATTGGTAGAGGTAAATGCCATTGCAAGCACAACAGCAGAAGATATGAAAGAATCTGCGAATATAGTTTCTGACTTGTCGCAACAAGGACGAGATTTGTCGGATTTGATTGGTAAATTATCTAAAGTTATAGATGGTTAATGTGGTTTAATGCGTAATTATAAGCAGCTGAGAAGCGTGTTTTTACATGCTTTTCAGCTGCATTTGATGCGGTATTATTACGTAAAATTTAGTTGTAGTTTTAATGGTTTGTACG
Source organism: uncultured Desulfovibrionaceae bacterium (assembly GCA_964370525.1). Classification (GTDB taxonomy): domain Bacteria; phylum Desulfobacterota; class Desulfovibrionia; order Desulfovibrionales; family Desulfovibrionaceae; genus CAYJAD01. The sequence continues at coordinate 27,684 of CAYJJP010000003.1, forward strand.
ATGAAGTATACTCATGAGCTTAGGTATGTGTATACGAACGCGTATTTTTCCCTAAAATGCAATAACATTCGTGAGTAATGGTTCCCCATTTTTGGGCAAGAGTTTGCACAGAAAAGCAGTTTTCAAGGTTGGCATTGGCAATCCAAACTTCTTGCCCCACTTCTACATGTTGAATTAGGCTAATATCCACCATAACCACGCCCATGCATACACGGCCGCACAGCGGAGCGGCTTGACCATTAATGTGTATTGAAAAATCCTTTCCGGACAAACTACGAGTGAAGCCGTCAGCATAACCAATGCCAATTACTGCCAAACGCATATCTCTTGTTGCGGTGAATGTGGCACCATAGCCAACATGTTCTCCGGATTTTATGTTAAAAACATGCAAAACTCGGCTGCTTACTCGCATACTTTCGCGTAAGCCCAGACCTTTTTCTTCCCACTTGCTCATTAAAAATGGATTGGTACCATAAAGGGCAATGCCAAAGCGATATATATTCGCACCGATAGAAGCTGATAATGAAGAATAAGCTAAAGATGCCGCTGAATTACAAAGTGAACGTTGCATGCTAGGGTAGAGTGGCTGTAAGGTTTCGCACAAAGTCTGAAACTGTTTTGCTTGTGCATGTACCATAGCCTCATTTTCCGGCATGTCGGCCGTTGCCAGATGTGAGAAAGCTAATACAACGTCTAATTGTGTTGAATTGTGTAAAAATTCAAGGACGTGCGCCATGTCTTTGGCAACAAATCCAAAGCGTGACATCCCTGTTTCAAATTTTATGGCGATTTTGAATTTTTTTTGTTTTTGCGCAGCAGCCCATTGCAAGCCCTGTTCATTATAAATAGCAGGGATAAGACTTAGCTCTGCGCAAGTTTGCATTTCTTCAATGCTGTTAACGCCAAGAAGAATAAGAATATCTTCGTTAAAACCCTGTGCTCGTAAAACTTTTCCTTCACTCAGCGTTCCCACGCCAAATGAAGCTACATTTACATTTTGCAGCGTTTTAGCCGTAGGCAAAAGACCATGCCCGTAGGCGTCATTTTTTAAAATGGCCATGCCGTGGGAGTTCTTTGGTAAACTTGCGCAAAGGCTTGTGTAGTTATGCTCCAAAGCTTTTAAATCAATATGTGCTACTGAATAAGATGTTGAATATAAAGAGTTTTCGTTCATTTTTGATCTTGATGGTTTGTAAGGTTTTGTGCCCATATAGCAGCTTCAAGAGATATCGCTATATAAGTGTTGTACAAAACATTTATTAAGTGATGAGAGTAGTTTTTGTCAACTTCAAAAGTTACTTACATTGCGTTAGGCGACTAAATGTTTTTACGAGCATTAAACTGTCTATTTTTAGCATAAAAATCTTTTTTATCATCATAAAGACGTACATCAGCCGTTTCTTGTGTGATTACCCAAGTTTTATCCGTGAATGTGTCGGAAATTGCATAGCCGCACGCAACTCCATAGAGCGGCATATCTTCCTTTGTTCTTGCCTCAAGCTCTTTTTTAATTGTCTGTATATATAAAAGAATTTCTTCTTCTTTCGGATTGAAGATAAAGGTGCAAAATTCATCGCCACCAATGCGATAATTAATATAGTTATGGTTAGCATGCGCCTTAAGGATGCTGGCGTAGGCTCGAATGTATTCATCGCCTGCTTTGTGTCCAAAAGCATCGTTGATAGCTTTGAGTCCGTTTAAATCAGTAAGGACAATGGCGTGTCTTGTTACATACTTAGATTGCATATAGTTTTCTAAGTCTAATTCATAAGCGTTTCGATTTTTTAGGCCGGTAAGCACATCTGTGTTTGAAAGATCTTTAAATAATGGATTTGAAATGCGTCGAAATAAAAAATTTGAAACAAAAAATGCGATTAAACAAGTAATAAGAATAACAATTGGAGCTGTTCTGCATATATAACTTAACGCAATTTGTTCTTGAGTCGTTGGCAGCTCAATTCCAAGCAGTCCGACTACTTCTGTGCTGTCTACTCCGCAGATTGGATAATAAGCAACAAAGACATCTCCCCATTGCGTCTCTTGCATCCCAGCTGAAAAAAGCTCATTGTTTGTTATGGTTGCATCTAATTTTTGCTGTAGATTTTCATTTATAGGAGTGCCGGGTTTTCTAAAATGTACGTTGTCTTGCGCCAATGTATCTACATTGTAAACAAAAACACCTTGAGAGTCTTTAATAATAGTATGTAGGTTTTTTGCTGTGGAAATTTCTTTAATATCAGATAGAAAACTATGTGCCACCATATATTCATAAGTCTTTATCTTAGAAGGCAATGTAATTTCTTTAAAAATGGCACTTGGAATTTTCTTATCGACGTAAGTTGCAATGGCAAGAGCTCTATCTGCAAGAGAATCCATCATCTGACGGTAGCTAAGGTTGTAAGAAGTATAAAAAATAAGTAGCCCCGATATTATGACAAATATCGTGACAAGCATCGCTGCTTGAAAATCAACGCGCTGTATATTAGATTTATTCTTCATTTTTCGAAAATAACATAACGTTATGCATTTTGCAAAATCTTTTTTATAGCATATTCGTTTGATAAATGTTAAGAGCTTTATTTATGATAAAGGCATTATAGATTGGTGATGTTGTGTTCTGCATGCAAGAAATGGTTTATTTATACAGAGAATCTTTAAGAATGGTTGATTTGAAAGCTTTAAATGCTAGTATTGTAGTAATGATTTTTGCTTATTAATATTATTTAAACTGTATACAATTTTCAGTTGCTGCGATTTAGTTGTCACTGAAAAAGACATTAACATTTAAAATAAAAGAATTTTTTAGTCAAAAAAAGCAAGTAAAAATGCCGCAAATAAGGGCATGAAATGCACTTTCCCGGCATTTTTATGGAACTAAAAAACGTTTTTTATGTGACGACTATCAAAATTTGAGCACCGGCGAAAATTTTGCGCCACGAAAAATGAGCCGCAATTCACTTGCGGCAGGCGCGAAGCTACATTTGGAGTGGGCGTGCCTTGCTGAAAAATGCATGAAAATGCATTTTTCAGCATCGACGATTTAGACTGTCTAACAAAGAGTGCAGAACTATTTGTTAGACAGCTATTGTTATGCATTTAATCCAATGTTGTCTTTCAATTTTTTATATTGCAAAATGTTACACCATGTATAGAGCAAAAGACCAAGCCAAGTGCAGATAAGCATAATTGTATTGGCTTCAGAGATGCTTTCTTGGAAAATATAGATACCGATGATAAGATTTATACTTGGAGCAATGTATTGCATAAGTCCCATGGTTGCTAGCTGGAGATGCTGGCTTGCATAAGCAAAAAGTAAGAGTGGGAGGGTTGTGATAATTCCTGTTCCCACGAGCAATAGCTGTGTTGAGCCGGTGTAATTAAAAAAAGTACTTTGCTCTTGTATTTCAAACCACATTAAGCCCCCAACGGCTATGGGGAACAAGAGGGATGACTCCAGTAAAAAACCAGAAATCACATGGAATTTAATTGTTTTTTTTAAGTAGCCGTAAGTAGCAAAGGACGTTGCAAGTAGCATTGCTATCCATGGAAATCTTCCATATGCAAAAATACTATAGCTGACGCCACTAGCGGCTATGGCTATGGCAAATAGTTGTAATCGTGTGAGTTTTTCTTTTAGAAAAATACGCCCAATGAGCACTGAAAACAGTGGATTGATGAAATAACCAAGGCTTGCTTCAATGACTTTGTCATTGTTGACACTCCAAATATATAAAAGCCAATTGCCAGCAATGATGCTGGAGGCTAAAAATATTCGTGCGAGTAGTTTTTTTTGTTTTAATGCTTGACGAATTTCATGTAGGTGGCCAAAAATTAAAGCTAAAATGAAAATAGCTATAAATGACCAAAGTATGCGATGTAATAGAATTTCAACTGGTTGAACGCTGTCAAGGGCTTTCCAATAAAGAACAAGCATTCCCCAAATGATAAAAGTCGAAATCCCTGCTAGGGGACTGAGAACATTTTTTGCGATTTTCATGATTTAAAAATAAAGAGGTTTGCAAATAAGAAAGCATTTGCAAGCCTCTTTAGGAAATATGTAATTAGAATTTACTTAGAAAAAGAACGGTTAAATAGAGCGTGAATGGCTTCACGTCCAGAATCTTCTAAAAAGCGTGTACCAGTTGCGGTAAAATGCTGGCGGGTAATGCAAGGGTCATTTGTTACTTGCCAAGCATCTTTTTCCCAAGTAAACCAGCGCTCTTTCTTTTGATCAAAAACCATAAGTGGTTTGTTGCAAATCTTTGCAAATTCAGCGCCCCAACCAGTTCCGCCTTTAACGGTTCCGTCGGCTTGAATTTCACCTACAACAAATATTTCGCTACCACCATTAACTTGCCAACAGATAGACTGCAAAACTTTACGGAAAAGAGGTGCGCGTGTGTATTCACGACTCATAAGCTTTGATACATAAGTGAGGCTAACGTCCTTTAGAGCTAGTTCGTCGCTAGTTAAGATACGAACCCCACGGTTTCTTGTTAATTGATGTCCTTCAAAGCTATAATTGATTTCCTCCAATCCCCATTCTTCGGCATTTTTGCCAAAAAAATCTTCCGTTCCGGCGGCACCACCACTATGTAAGATACACTGTTTAGGATCAAGCATGGCGAATAAACTCCTTATAAATACAAAGCCTTTTTCGCTTAAATTATTCCAAGGCTTTCAATAAAAAAAAAGAAAATGGCAGAAAGTGCAACAATGCACCTTTTATGCCATTTTACGATGTACTCATTTAATTGTGGTCATCACAGCCTTTAAAGCACATGTTCAAAATTATGGCCGTTAGTTTTGACAAGCAAAGCTAACGGTCATTGTAAAAAAATTTGTTAGAAGGCATACCGAAAAAACTTCTTATTTCACGTATGCGAAAAAACTAGTAGCGAGACGGGCGTGGAGCGCGAGGACGAGCTTCGTTAACACGAAGTGTACGACCACCAAAAGAGGCATTGTCCAACGCTTCAACGGCTGCTGGTGCATCAGCATCTTCCATTTCAACGAAACCAAAGCCACGTGCGCGACCAGTGTCACGGTCACTGACCAACTTTACAGAAAGAACTGTGCCGTACTCAGCAAAAAGTTCTTGAATTTGATCCTCGGTCGCTGACCAAGGAAGATTGCCAACATAGATAGACTTAGGCATGGATACATCCTCATAAAAAAATATTTCATCACAAAAGCAAAGTCAAAACACTTGAAGAGCTTTTTCGTGACATGCAAGTTCAAGAGAACATTCTTTTCAGAAGATGTCAATGCATAAGATGCGTAAAATAAAAAAAATAATTGTGTTTTTGAGAAAATTTAGTTTAAGTGTATGTATTATAAGCTAAAATAAATTAAAAAAATAATAAAATAATTTTTCAGGCCGTGTGAACTCTTGTTAACTTAAAATGTAAAAATATTAGCATATTAGCTTTTACTGCACTTTTTTTGTAGCGTAAAGCATAAATAAAGACCTCTGCGCAATTCATTGCGTAAAGGCCTCAGTAATTTTTTTATGTTTGCTTTGGACTTTTAACGTTTAAGCTCCAAGGCTTTTTTGAGCATTTCGTCAGCAGTGGTTACTACTTTGCTATTGCTTTGAAAACCACGCTGTGTAACTATCATATCAACCATTTCTGCTGACATGTCCACATTGGAACCTTCAAGATAGTTGGCGTGAATGCTGCCAAAATTTTCCGAACCGGCTGTACCAAGGGTCATGACACCTGCTTCGTCTGTGTATGTGTAGACATTGCCGCCTTCACGTCTGAGTCCATCATCGCTGGTAAAGCGTGCCACAGGAATTTGATATAAATCTGCGCTCTGTGTATTGCTATAGCTCCCCACGATGGTGCCGTCATCTTCAATATTAATATGGGTCAAATATCCTTCGCCATAGCCATCTTGATCGACAGTGTAAAGAGCATTTGATCCATATGCAGCTGTGGTAACGTCAAAGTCGCTGATGGTATTTGTGCCCATGGTTCCGAGTAAGGTTGCATCTGTACCCACGTCCGCTGCTGAGGCAGGAAGATTGCTCATTTCTCCGCCGGCAATAAGGCCAAAGTCAAAGCTGATTTCTTGCCCGTTAAGATTAAAGGAGGGCTTGCCATTGACAAGGCTTGAGGGAACCCAATTGGCTAGGTCGGTGGTGTCGCCTGTGGGCGTAAATGCCGACATGTCAATAAGGTTGCCGGTAGCATCAAAGGTTAATGTGCCTGAGAGGAGTGCTTCACCTGAACTTTCTCCATAAGGCTGCGCTGCAATGAGAAACTCCATAACGTTATTGGAGGTAGTAGTAGTATCCGGTGTTCCGTCCACATAGAGCGAAAGAGCTTGAGATTGTCCACTGGAATTGATAATGGAAAAATCTTGTCCAAAGCTATAACTACCTTCGGCAAGTGGCGGAGTGCTTGTTGCGTCATAGTTTTGTGCTAAGGTAAAAAAAGGATCGGTAGTACTTTGGCTTGAGTCAGAAATGTTTCCAAGATTGAATCCAAGCGAAAGCTCAGTGCTTGGTTTTGCTTCCATAATTTCAAAGCCTAATAGATTAATGGGCTCGATGCCTCCTCTGTTGCCTTCTTGGTCAATGGGAAAGCCCATGAGCGTTTCTTCTGAAGGTAACTGCAAAAATCCATCTTCATGGACATAAAAATTTCCGGCACGGGTGTAAAATAAATCTCCGTCTGTGTTGCTGACCTGGAAAAATCCACCGCCATTAAGTGCAAGGTCTGTAACGGAACTGCCAAGCTCAAGATGTCCTTGGGTAAAAATGGTGCGTACAGAATCTACCTGTACTCCCATTCCCATTTGACCAAGGGCAACTTTAGAGTCTTCTTGAGCTTCCCAACCCTCGCCAATATTGCCCTGAGCTTGGTAAATTAAATCCGAAAATTGAATGTCTTGCTGTTTATAGCCAACGGTGTTGACGTTGGATAAGTTATTGGTAATAACACTCATCCCTTCAGACAAACTTTTCATGCCGGTGGCACCGATATAGAGCGAGCTATTCATAATGTTCTCCGCGTTACGATGATAATAGCAGGCAAAATTTTCCTGCCATGCTTTTATCGTATGTCATGCATATATAGTGCCAAAATATGCGTTGCTCGAGCTATGTGGGCACGGCACTCTAATTTAAGACCTCTGCACAATTGTTTTTAAATATAGTTTTTCAGTGTAAAATATACATTTACATATAAAACCAAAAATGAGTATGCAGAGGTAAATGCACTAAAATCAATCACTTAACGGCGAAGCAAAGCTCCGCCTATTCTTGATTTTCGGTGGCATTGACTACCGTCAACACTCCAAAGACCTTGCGCAATGAATTGCGCAAGGTCTTTATTTGTGAGAAATAAATGAAGCTTTTTTCGAAGAAAAAAGCGTAAAGCGCGTT
>CAYJJP010000004.1:0-25467 GCA_964370525.1 uncultured Desulfovibrionaceae bacterium
GTGCATTTCATGCCCTTGTTTTCGGCATTTTTATTTGCCTGTTTTGACTAAAAAAATTCTTTTATTTTAAATTGTTAATATCTTTTTCAGTGACGACTAATTACTCGTTTTAAGGAAATATTTTTCCATTATCTTGCCTTGATTTTTTCGTGAGAAAAGTTTTTGGGCGTGAATTTGCGCTGATTTGCCAAGCGTATTGGCAAGGTCAGGATATGAAACAAGCCGTTCAAGGCAATTTGCCAATTCTTGAACGTTTTTTTGCGCAAAAAATAAGGCAGTTTTTTCGTCCTCAAGTATTTCTTTTATTTCATCCATATCGCTGGTAACAATTGGCAAGCCGAACAGCATGGCTTCCATAAGGCTTGTGGGGATGCCGTCGTGTTCTCCATTGTCTAAGGTGATGCTATTTGCAATAAATATGTGAGTATCACGGAAAAGTTCCGGCATATTTTCGTGAGGTACTTGCCCAACGTAATTGATGTGTTTTCTAAGTCCCATAAAAAAAGTTCGCATCCCTAAAAAGCGAGTAGAGCTTCCCTTTCCTGCAATGGTAAGCTTAAAAGGTATTTTGTTTCTTTTAAGAATTTTACAGGCTTTTAATACATAGCTCAAGCCTTTGTGTTCGCTCATGTGTCCGCACATAAGTAAGTGTATCATGCCGTGGCGAGCTTTTGGGGGACTCCCCAGCTCCTCTTTAAATGGTGCGATGGAGGGGGTATCGTAGGCACAAAAGATTTTTTCTTTTGCAAAATTAGCATCTAGCTCAAGGCAGGCTTGTGTAAGGGTGTTTTTAGTTTTCTCGGTGTCGCAACGTACAAAATCCGCAAATAATGCTTTTCTTGCCACAAAAGGCAAGTGCTTTAATCGGCGTGTATGTAGGGTAAATGAAAAGGGAATTTGCATAATTTTTGCTGCAACCCAAGCGACAGTTGCGGTATTGTGTGCATCAATGGCATGTAAATGGTCAGTGTTATGATTTTTTCCCCATGTTGCCATGCATAGCCCCTTGGTGAAATTCATAAAATTGCGAAAGCGTTTACTTGGGGAAAGTCGCTGAGCAAGCGGTATTTGCTTCCAACAGACCTGTACCTCAGAGGCTTTTGGAAATAGTGAAAACCAAAATTTGAAGGCAGAGAAAAATAATTTTACTTTATTTTGCCTTTTGGTTGGTACCGGCAAGGCATAGTCTCCATCTACAATGGAAGAAAGCTTAGCTCCTTTGAGCGAATAAATTCGTGCCAATAATTTTGCTTCTTGCAAATTAAATACACTTTGTACTTGTGCTGAGCCGTAGGCATGAGGGAATGTATCCACAACACAAGCTCCATTGATATGGCGGCTTTGTGCAGACAAAAGAGTATTATTTTCACCGCTTGGTTTAGGAATCGTATTTTTTTTCTGGCAAACCAAGAGGCCTTCTTCAAGAGTATAAACGGTGTCGCAATAATCGGCAACGCCCGGGTCATGGGTTACGATGACCATGGCAATACCGCCGTCATGCGCCAGGGAACAAAAATTTTCCATAACCACTTTTGAGGTGCGTGAATCAAGTGCGCCCGTCGGTTCATCGGCAAGTAAGATGCGTGGATTATTGACCATAGCTCTAGCTATGGCCACCCTCTGTTGCTCACCGCCTGATAGGCGATTGCTTCGATAGCTAATGCGGTGTGAAAGCCGTACAAGCTCAAGGGCACGAACCACTCTTTCCCAGCGTTCTTCCGCAGGAATATTTTCATAAATAAGTGGAAATTCAACGTTTTCAAAAACTGTTGAGAAGTCGAAAAGATTGCTGCTTTGCATAACAAAGCCCATATTGCCGCGACGAAAGTTTGCGGTTTCTTCGCTATTGAAAGGGAGCACGTCGGTGTCCAGAATATGGAGAGAACCATTGTCAGGTGCATGCAACATACCAAGTACATGTAACATTGTAGATTTTCCGCAACCTGATGGCCCCATGATGGCCACCATTTCTCCGCATAAAACAGAAATATTTACTCCTCTGAGCACAGGCGGAAAACCCGGATAGCATTTGTAAAGATTTTCTGCACGAATAACAGGTTGAGTAGGGTGAGCAGATTGGGTGGAATTCATAAGCGTATTCTCATTATAGTATTTTAAGTTGACATTATTAATGTCAACTTTTTAAAAGCACACTTGCTTTGGCACTTAATAGCGCAAATATATTGCGCTTATGTCTACGCAGTGCTTGACCGCTCTCGCAGTCAAGACAGTAATTTCAGTTGAAATTACTATAAAATAATGGGTTATTATTCAAAGCGTAAGGCGGTAACCACGTCCATGCGGCTGGCTTGGATGGCCGGCAATAGCCCTCCACCAACGCCGATAATTGCAGAAAAGGCTATGCTGCCGACACTGCTTAAAGCCAGCAATGAGTAGGATACACTGCTACCGAGTAAATAACTTCCTGTTTCCACAGCAATAACTCCTAAGATAATTCCTAAGGTTCCACCAGCGACAGATTTACAAAGAGCCTCGGTTAAAAACTGTAAAAGTATATCTTTGTCTGAGCCTCCCATGGCTTTTTTTAAGCCAACCTCGCGCGTTCGAGCACGCACCGCAGCAAATGTTCCGTACCATATGCCAAACCCACCAAGCATAAGCGATGTGGCAATGCCAAGCCAAAGTAAGGCTTCTACAAAGGTAAATGTATTTTGGATTCTTTCCAGCTGTTCATCGCGTTTTTTAATGACAAAGTTTGGTGTATTTTGGTGTTTTGCAATAATAGTCGGAAGAGCGGCAACTGTTTTTTCCACATCCTCCCAGCCTGAAGCACGAACATGTATGCGGTCAACCTTGCCGCCTGCCCATTTACGGTCAACCATGGTGGTATAGGGCATAAAACCGCTACGCAAAAGCCCGCCAATCATGATGCCTCCGGCGACACCAACTACTTGAAAAAGGTCGTTTTTTACGCTTATAACTTTGCCGACTGCAGCTTCGGGAGAGCCGTATAATTCTGTAGCCAACTGCCATCCAATAACACAGACTCTGTTATGTGTTTTAATGTCTTCTGCCGTTAGCAATCTGCCAACAACGGCGCTGACGGCGTAAGTGTACCAATAATACTCATCAACGCCGAAAAAGCTTGAGTTTATAGTTTCATCGCCCTTGCGCACAGAAAAGTGTTCTGAACCGTGTAGGTTTGCACTAACGCTTGAAACTCCCGGAAGTTTACGTATGGCTTCAATGGTGGAGGGTAGAAATTCTTGCTCAGGTTCACCTACTTGAATGTTTTCATTTAGAAGTACTTGTACGATATTCACACCGCCAAGTAGCACCATATCTTGACCAATGGTATAGCGTATTTCGCGCCCAAGTACGGCAAGCGTGATGAATGCCGTAATGCCAAGGGCAATGGAAAAAATAACCCCATAGCTACGTTGTCTGATAACTTGGCGTAAGCTAACTCGGAAAAGATCGGAAGTAGAAATCATCAAAAACCTTTATTATAATTTCTGAATGTTGCGTACCTTTCCACCTTTTCCAACGCTATAGCGGAAACCGTGCCAGTCAATGTTCCACTTTCTGACAGTGCTTAGGAAAAGTAAAAGGAATACAACAGAGCCTAAGAAAAAGGCTTTCAGCCATGCTACTAAGGGGGCGGCAGGTAACGTAAGTTCTCGCCATCCAAGTACAATAAGTGAAAGAAGCGTCATGTGTATTATACCAAAAATGCTATAATGTCCCATACCCATCGGGAAGAGGTTTAGTGCTCCCCCAAATATACATAAGCATGAAATTACAACTGGCAATACAATGAGGCAAGCAAAAAAGCCAAGTAAAATCCAATGAGGCATCACACAAAATTTTAGAAAAAGGATTTGTCTTTGCATCCAAGCCCATAATGTCTTGAATTCATGGTCTTTTGATTCTGTTTCTAAAATGGCATGCGGGCAAAGGCGAACTTGCAGTTTTCTTTCCATAAGCATGGAAGCCAGCGAGCAATCATCTACAACATTATCTTGCCAAAAAAAAGCAATATTATGTTCTTCAAATAGCTTGCGCGAAATAGCCATGGCGCCTCCCCACGGCTGAGTAAACATTGCTACGGCTTGTAAAAAACGTAATGTCAAAACACTCATTTGGTAGGCAAGGGTGACTGTCTTTGTGTCTTTAGCAATAACATTATGATAACCGGTGGTAAATCCCGCATCATTATTGATAATGGGCCAAACAAGTTCACGCACAAAACATGGTTTAGCGTTGTGTGTACTGTCACAAAATACAAATATTTCAACGTGCGGTGCGTGTGTTTTTATGTAGTCAATCGCTTTTAATATATTGTGATTTTTTTGGCCGCACTGAGTAGTCATTCCTGCTGAAATGCATACAAGCGTAGGAAATTCTTTTTGCAAGTCAAGGGCAAGCGTATAGGCAGGATCATCTTCTGTTGCAGTGACAATAATGGGCAATATGTGAGGATAATCTTGTATAAGTAGCGAGCGCAGAGCCTTAGGCATGGCGCTATTATTGCCTGCTGCAGGAATAATCATTGCAACTGTAGTGCTTGTATTTTCTAATGTATTAGGTGCTTTGCCTGAAATGTTTTGCAAGATAATATTGCGAGATCCTCGCCACATTCCCCACAATAAAAGGCATTGCGCACAGGCTGCTAATATCCAAATAAGCATGCTTTCTCCTGCTTATATCGAAAGAGGTTGACATCTTGGCCCTAGAGGGGCGTTTAATGTTCTTTTTCCTTTAAGTTTAACGGTATAGCCATTTTTTGTTTTGACTTTACCGCTCACAACGGTGTCACTTTCAAGTTTTCCATTAAAAGTATGACCGGAGTGATGCCGCAGGCTGAGTTTATTTTCTGAATTTTTTGTGCCTGAATATGTATATGTACTTATTTTGCCATTTTTTAATCGTAAGAATAAGACTCCGTTTACATTTCCCTTATTGTCTATGCACACGCCAGCTTTAAAAGTGGAGGAGTACATGTTCCCTGACCAAAGTTCTTTTTGTACGTCAAGTTCTTCTGCAGAATTTTGCACTTCAGAACTCATGGCAGGCAAGCTGTATCCTAATGTAAGGAGAAGAACGCTTATGCATGTTAAGTTTTTTAGTATGTAAGTCATTGAAATTCCTTTGCGTTAATAGGGGGTGCTTGGGTTGTCTGCTTTAAGGTCATGATATGGCGTGATTTGTTTAAATGCACAAAAATCATCATGGTTTTAAGCATGTCTTCATAAATATTAGATAAATAAAATCTTTCTAGTCATTTGAAATATAGGTATAATAATGTGATTCTACTTATCGATGAAGTATGCTCCTTCGCTTTTATTAAAATAGGTAAAGTGGTCTTTGATTATGCTTCACTTTCATATAATACTATAATACCAAAATAAAGGCTTGTCACGCTTTGCATGTAATAATATATTAACTCTTTGAACTAACAAATGTTTTTTTTGTTTATAGCGTGCGAAGCGATGTTGCTCTTTCTTCAGCTGCCAATGCTTCATCTTCACGTCCAAGCAGGCGTAAGCTCTTTGCTAAAATTTCCCATGCTGAAACATATTTTGGACGCAAATTCACACTTTTTCTTGCCAATATTTCTGACATAGCAGGATCTTCACCGGCTGTGAGGTAAATTTTTGCAAGCATATTGAGTGCCAAGGCGTCTTGCGGATTAACCAGCAATGTTTCGTGTAAGAGTTCACGCGCTTCGGTGTCATTTTCTTGTTTGAGTGCTATGCCGGCAAGTGATCTAAAGGCAATGCCGGTTTTTGTTTGTTCACTGTTTCTTTCAAGTTCCACCGCAAGGTTGTAATATTTGCGTGCTAGGGTAAACTTATTGTCTTTTTCTGCCAATTGCCCAAGGCGAATATGGGCAAAATAGTGGGTGTTATCAACTTTAATGCATTCTTTAAAATGTCTTATGGCTGCACGTTCTTCTGTTAAACTTTGGCACACAGTTCCAAGATTGTATAAACTTGCAGCGATTTCGTTGTCCAGAGAAAAAGTCATGTGCTTTGAAAAGCTGTTTACCATAACTTTTGTACTGTTTTCTTCGGTGGCATTATCGGAATTTTGTTGCGTGTCTTTATGTGTAGGGCGCAGTTTTTTCCAAAGCTTCAAGGCTTCGTTGAAATATTGTTGTGCTTCATTATAATGTGCTAAAGCTGCCATGCACACTCCAAGAGAATTCCAAGCCATAGCGTTTTGAGCGTCAGCCAAAATTGCCAATTTATATTCTTCCACGGCACCAAAAACATCGCCTCGACTATAACGCTCATCAGCGCTAATATTCAGCGCGAGTGTGCCCATGCTACCCACTTGAGGGGCTTTGAGGAGTAAGGCTAAATTCAAGGCTTTTTGGCAATGGTCGAGGATATCGCTCTTGTGTGCTTGCAAAAACGGATAGGCCGCAAGTCCAACGGTTAGGGTTATATCTTCTTTGGCAGCGCATTGGACAAGATTTTCATAGGCTTTTTCTATTTGTTCTATGTCATTTTGCGGATGGAAGAACATAAGGCTTGTTTCGCCATATCGTCCCATTAGCGTGGGCTCTTGTGCCATGCTTTTTGTTGCTGAGTCTGTGTCTTCGGGTGAGTGTGATGAAAAAGCGTCTTGGTAGATATGTAATATCTGTTCAAGTTCAACAGTTTTTTGTGAAAATTCTTTATAGTTTTTGGGGTGTAAGCGTACTAAAGCCAAGGCGAAACGACTTTGTTTGTCGGCAAGTTTTGTGACTTGACGCAAAAAATCACCGTGCGAGAGTAATGCATCATTGAATGGTAAATCCTCAGTTTCGTGAGAGTTTGTGTCAGATGCTTGGTCGTTCACCTCTATGTTTTCAGTTGTCTTTTGCTGTGTTTTGCGAGCTACAAGGCGCACGCTGTCTCCGCTTATAAAGCCCCAAGCTGGGTCGTATAAGTGCAGAACTTCTGCTACTGATTCCAAGTCATTTACTTGGGTTAGAACTGCTTCACCCTTGCAGTGCCACGCCTCATCCTTTTGTCCCCACACAGAAAAGTGTTGACCTTCTTGTGCACCGCTATAACGGCCAAGATTGATGAGTAATTGGCCAAGCGGATATATTTCGTGCACAATGCCACCTTGAGTGAGTACGTTTGCATACGCAAGATAGCGATTGTGCGGTGAAGAGCGTTGAGATTTTGGCAAAAGAGCATTGCGTTCAAGTATTAAGTGGGCGGCATGGCGAGCTTTTTGTAAGATATGGTGCGATTGCTCATTCATGTCAAGCCCAATGCCGGAAAGGTCTATATCTTGTGGATACAATGCAAAGCCGGCTATGGTATGCAAGCGAACGCTTCGCTTGCTTGCGCTATGCGTCAGATTGAGCGTATCTGTTTTTTCGAGAATGCTTTCAATGGTTTTAACACAAGACGCACGAGTTGCCGTGTGCAATAATAATGTGCATTCATTTTCCCCGCTACGTGCGGCCATAACCTCTGCAGGCAGATTTTCTTGCAAGGTTTTTGTCCATTCGTGTAGGGCTTTATGGGCAAAGGTGTAACCAAATTCTGAAGTTAAAGAATCAAGGGCAGGGCTACGCAAAACAACCAATGCCATGCATGCATTGTGGAGGTAGCTTTCGTTTTCTGCTTTTACAGAATTGTTCATATGTGAACGCACTAATTCCACATTGTCTTGCATGCGCTCTAAAAGACGTGGCATGCGTGCAAGACCTGTAAGCTCATCAATACGGCTTTTTTTGATGCTTAAAAGATAATCGAGGCATAAGCGTGTGAGTGCATCAATGGTTGGGAGTAATCGCTTGATTTTTCGTCCATCAACTCCGCGGGTCATCAATACTCCGAGGCAGGTTCCGTTGTGAGTAAGTGGAAGATGAAGAGCACGTTCTTGCGCGTGCCAAGTGGCAGTGTCGATGATGGAATTTGGCCTTGGGAAATAAAGGCTGTGACTAGAAAAAGAAAAAAACTCACGCAAGGCGTTTACTAAGTAGCTTTCAAGCTCCATAAGATCAGCACGTTGTAATGATATTGTGTAAAAGTCTTTCATGGGGATAGGTTAGCTTATTTGCTGTAAGAAGTCTAGGAAGTTTTATGAACAGTTTTTTTTATGAAGTTTTATTTTTTAGATTGTAAAAACAATGTATTATTTGAATGGATGATGTTTAATTCAACAATCAGTATACAGATAAAAATAAATCTTGTATATTTCTTACACAAACTACAGGAGGTGTGGAAGATGAAAATATTTTTTGCAAAAACTTTTTTTGCCTTGATGTTAGGGGTGTGGGTATGCGCCCCCACTGTGTATGCTGAAACAAATATTAGTGAATATAGTGTGGGAAAATACAAAGTATATGTTATGCCGGAAGATAGTTTAGCCGGAAATATCGGTATTTTAACTAATGTTAATGATGAAGACGTAAAGAAGATTTTCCCCAAAGTAAATTTTTCTCTTTATTTAAATACTTTTTTGATACGCGGGCCAAAGCAGACCGTGCTTGTTGATGCAGGCTTTGGCACTCAGCTTTTTAAACATTTAAAGTCTTTAAATGTTGACCCAAAAGAAATTAACAACGTCGTTCTTACGCATATGCATGGCGATCATATAGGTGGTTTGCTTAATAAGGGAGCGCTTGCCTTTCCTAATGCCACAATTTGGGTGGCTGAAAAAGAGCTTGCTTACTGGACAGATAAAGATATTCAAAAAGCATTGCCTGCCGTACAGCAAAGCGGTTTTGCCAAGGCGCAAAGAGTTGTTGCAGCCTATGGCGATAAAATTAAAACATTTGAACCAGCCGGGTTTAGCCCGACTACGGACGTGCCCCATTATTCTCCCGACAAAGAAGGTTTTGAAATTTTGGACGGTATTCGCGCATTGGCAACTTATGGGCATACGCCGGGGCATACTTCGTTTTTTGTAGGTCATGGAAAAGATGCTTTGTTGCTTTGGGGCGATATTATGCATGTGGAAAGCATACAAATGCTTATGCCTGAAGTTGGAGTTGTTTTTGATGTGGATTCAAATGCAGCCAGAGATGTTCGTATTAAGCTTCTAGAATATATAAATAAGTATAATGTTAAAGTTGCCGGTATGCACATAGGCCGCACCGGAGCTTCATTAATTAAAAAAGTAAAAAAAGGTTATGAGTTTGAAGCTGTAAAGCCTCATTAAGAATATATGAAAGCTAGATGCTGAAAGCCATGCTTTCAGCATCTAGAGCTTATTACGAATAAAGGATGACTGCGATAAATTCTAAATCTTCTGTGCCTGTGTTTTCTAATCCGTGGCTTTCGCCGTCCGTGCACAGGGTAACATCGCCGGCAGACACGTTGCACTCAATGCCATTGTCGTTATAAGTTCCTTCGCCCTTGAGAATGTAATAGATTTCCATATCTCCTCTGTGTATATGGTAGCCCACAGAACACCCCGGTTTTAATGTGGAGTGATTAAACATGCGTCCTTTATTGCAAAGCTCGCTTTCATGCACAAGAACCTTCGTAAGCATGGTTCCTTTGCCTCCTCGAGCTTTTTCCATCGTTAATTCTTCGATTTCATTTACTTTTCTGAGCATTGTTTTATCTCCCGTTACATTGTTGCCATTCAAGATATAATTAAGCAATATACCACCAATGAACAATGTACTGCATCTGGGTCAGTAAAGCAAAGAATAATTTTTGCGTTACTGTAGCGCTGTTTTTCTTTTTTGCTGCAAGCTCAGATGAGGGGAAATGGTATGTTGCATCGGAGTTTTTTCTATGGTTCGGAGCTGGGTGAGAAGGTTTTTGAGCGTTTGCACGCTGTCTTCAAGTAGGTTAGAATTATCTATGGTATATATGTTTGGAATTTCTTTTTTTAAAAATAAATTCATGCGTAACCGAGCGGTGATTTCGGCAGCATTTTCCCGCTTGCGCTCTAATAGTCGTTGTTCAAGCACATCTTGGCGTGCATCGATAAGCACAGGAATAAGGTCAGGATAGAGTTTTTGAGCAGTTTCTAAATATGCGCGCGAGCCATTCATTACCACTAAATAGTTTTGCGCCAAAGCCTCATTGATGTCTTGACATATTCCATAATAATATCCGTGACTTTGCCAATGTAGAACAAAAAAGCCTTGTGCCAATAGCGAAAGAAACTCTTGCTCGTGCAATGGAATATGTCTTTCTGAGCCATGTGTGCTTAGGCGCGTGATATAGCGAATGGCAATATGCAAAGGGCGAAGGTGCGGAGCTTTTTCAAGGCATAAAGCTTTGACATGGCGCAAAAGCGTGTCTTTGCCAGCGCCTGAAGGTCCCATTAGGTAGACAAGTTTTCCGTTGTACATGTTTTTTCTCCTTGTGCTTGCACATAAGCTCAACGAGCTATTGGGATTACCAGTCCGTTGAAAAAAGGCCATTTGCTGCGTCAGCGATAAAAAGTCAAACTGTTTATGTATGCCTAATACACTGTACAGCTTGACTTTTTCAACAGGCTGTAACGCCTTTTATTGCATTTCTACTCTGAATTTATAAGCTCAACGTAGGCAAGATGCACTTGCTTTGACGCCCAAACGGGCAAATAAATAACACTTACGCTTATACAATGATTTTCTACTTTCGCTAAACCATAACAATTCTACATGGAATAACTAAAATCGTTAAAAAATAATTTTAAAAGAATTGTGTATGGCGTTTAAAAATGCTATTAGAAGTCTAACGAAAAGGCAACATATTTGTTAAATATTAGTTGAGTGTTTGTAAGTTCTCTTAATGTTGTATTATTATTGTGTGCGATGTGATGGGGAAGAATTTTCCTACTAGCCTAAAGACTAGGAAAATTTTGCCGATATGGATATCAAGGCGGTAAGTTTTCACGGATGAAGGTCTATGTGACGCCCTCCATATACAAGGCATTCATGGAGAAATGTTATGGCAGTGTTTATTAATAGCAACTTAATGGCGCGTAATGCGACCAATAGCCTAGGTATTCATTATGGATATCTGCAAGCTTCTACGCAAAAATTATCATCTGGCTTGCGTACAAATAGTTCCAGCCACGATACTTCTTCGGTTAAGCTTGCTATTCGTGAGTTGCTACGAGTGGATGTTGCCGCTTTAAACCGAAGTTTTCGCAGTGCAAACGATATTATTTCTCTCATTCAAATAGCCGATGGTGCACTTGATTCTATTGATGGTAAGCTTGTCCGTATGAAAAAATTGGCTGTGCAAGCGTCCATTAATATTTATAATTCATTGCAGCGTTTAGTTATGGACTCCGAATACCAACTGCTTGCCTCTGAAATTACTCGTATTGCCAACGTAACAGAGTTTAATGGTGTAAAGCTTCTTGACGGTACGCTTTCCGGTGTGCATGGTGATTTAGTAAGTTTAGGGGTTGAATTTATCTACTTTGGTGATGAAAACGCTTTGTCTGAGGATTATTGTCATATTACTATTGGTAATAGCAGTGCTTCTGCTCTTGGGCTTGGCAGTGAAAATGGCGTAAAAGCAGGGTATACATTATCCACTTTGTCGCAAGCGCAAGTTTCTCTTACGGCTGTCAATGAGGCTATTGTTTCTAAAGATAAAATTCGAGCGCACCTTGGTGCTATGCAAAATCGCTTAGAGGCTGTGGTGGGAAATTTAACGGCAAGATCTGAACATTTTGCTACGATTGAATCGCTCGCTTCAAATGCTGATGTTGCCATTGAAACGACAGAATTTGTGTTTAATCAAGTCCTTTCTAAATCGTTGATGGCTATTGTTGGTCAAGCAAATGTTACGCCACGTATGGCTTTGAATTTGATAATAGAATAAATGATTTAGCGTTTTTATTGTTATTTGTGGTTTGATATTTAAGGGGAAGTGAATGTTTTTGTGTTATTAAGGTGTGAATTTTGAAAAACTTTAGGTTAAACGAGTATGTTTTTCTTGAAGAGAAGGCTTGTCGATTTAAAAAGCTTAGAAATACTTTTGAAATCGAGGAAATTGCATCGCTTTACTAATACGAAAAACAACCAATCTTTGAAATAAAAATTAAATACTTCAATGTTTTTGGTATATATATTGCTTCCTTTTAATAATATAATGCACTAGGCAAATTTTGCTTGTGTATATGGCAAATGGCGGCATGCCTGTTCAAGGTGTGCTATGTATTAAACATCCTTATTCTTTGTATATCATTGAATATATGATTGCAAAGTTTAAGTGGTTAGTCGATGGAAGATTGCAGGGAAGCAATCGCGCATTTTGCTCCATCAGGCGACAAAACATTCATGGAGGAATGTTATGGGACTTTCTATTAATCACAATGCAATGGCTCTGAATGCTGCTAACAATTTAACCAATCACTATGGAAATTTGTCCACCTCGACTGCTCGCTTGTCCTCTGGCTTGCGTGTTAATGGTGCTTCTGACGATGCTGCTGGTCTTGCTATTCGCGAACTTATGCGTGCAGACATTGCAGCCTTGAATCAAGGTGTGCGAAATGCTAACGATGCAATTTCTTTGCTTCAAACAGCTGACGGCGCACTTGGCATCATTGATGCTCAGCTTATTCGGATGAAGGAGCTTGCAGAACAGGCTGCAACCGGTACTTATGATTCTACGCAGCGTTTGATGATTGAATCAGAGTATCAATCGCTTGCTTCGGAAATAACTCGTATTGCCAATTCAACTGACTTTAACGGTGTGAAGTTGATTGACGGTACTCTTTCCGGTGATCACGATGGAGATCCGCTTACTAGTACCGGTTCTCTGCTTGTTCATTTTGGCTCCAAAAATGACTCCGCCGAAGATTATTACTACATCCGTATTGGAAATAGTACTTCTTCTGCTCTTGGTCTTGGAAATAGCAGTGTTGCTGATGCAGGGCATACTCTTTCCACGCAATCGCAAGCACAAGCTTCGCTGGTGGCAATTACTGATGCCATTGTTTCTAAGGATAAGATTAGAGCGCACATTGGTGCCATGCAAAATCGCCTCGAAGCAACTGTGGATAATTTGACCGTGCAGTCTGAAAATATGGCAGCCGCTGAATCACGCATTTCTGATGTGGACGTGTCCATGGAAATGACCAATTTCGTGCGTAATCAAATTCTCACCCAATCTGCTGTGGCTATGCTTGGGCAGGCTAACTCCATGCCGCGTATGGCTATGAATCTTATTGGAGGATAGTTGATATAGTAATTCCTTTTTGAGAAGGATTTTTTGGGGCAGGGCTTAGGCTTTGCCCCTTTTTTTTGGTGTGCTAGGCATGAATTGCCTAGTGCGGATAGCAGTAAAGTTTTGAGGGAAAAATATGCATCTATATGCTAAGGTGTTGTTTTGTTGCTGCAATATGAGTTTTTTTTGCTGATATAGATGCGAGTCTTTGAGTTTTTAGTTGTTTTTTATGTCTTGCGGAAATTTTCTGCGTGAATATGCTAGGAATAATTTTCCGCATGAAAATATGTCCCATGCGAATCTGAGATTGGTTTATAATTAAAATTCTTTGTAAGTGTGTATATTTATAGATGAAGTTTTTGCGGTGTGTGTGATGAAGTTTGTGAAAAAACTTTAGAGCAAAAGTACGCGCTTTCAACTGCGGAAAAAATGTCCCTGTAAAAAACCACTGAAAAAGGCAGTAAAAAGCAAAAAAAGAAGGTTCGTTTTGATAAAAAACAGGGTAAAATGTAGTAAATTTTTTTCAAAAAGAAGCAAATACTGTGTTTTTTGTGGGTGCTGGTATGTATTTTGCTTGATTATAAGCAACAGGGGCAAGGTAGGAAGTTTTTACCTCACCCTTCGGTAAAGGTCGTGCATAATGAATATGCATCATACATGTAACACCCGCTTAGTCTAGTTAAGCACAAGGCTAAGTATAAGGGACTTAGTCGGTGGAAGATTGCAGGGAAGCAATCGCGCATTTCGCTCCACCAGGCGACAAAACATTCATGGAGGAATGTTATGGGACTTTCTATTAATCACAATGCAATGGCTCTGAATGCTGCTAACAATCTAACCAACCATTATGGCAATTTGTCCACCTCGACTGCTCGCTTATCTTCTGGCTTACGAGTCAATAGCGCGGCAGATGATGCTGCCGGTCTTGCAATTCGCGAACTTATGCGTGCAGATATTGCGGCTTTGAATCAAGGTGCAAGAAATGCCAACGACGCAATTTCTTTGTTGCAAACTGCAGACGGTGCTCTCGGCATTATTGACGCGCAGCTTATCCGAATGAAAGAACTTGCTGAGCAGGCTGCAACCGGTACTTATGACTCTACACAACGTTTGATGATTGAGTCTGAATACCAGTCGCTAGCTTCGGAAATAACTCGTATTGCCAATTCAACAGACTTTAACGGTGTAAAGTTGATTGACGGTACTCTTTCCGGTGACCACGATGGTAATGAACTCACATCTACCGGTTCGCTTAAGGTTCACTTTGGAAGTAAGAACGACTCTGCTGAAGATTATTACTATATTCGTATCGGCAATAGTACTTCTTCTGCGCTCGGTCTTGGACATAGTAGTGTTGCTGACGCTGGACACACTTTATCTACACAATCACAAGCACAGGCATCTCTTGTAGCTATTACCGATGCCATTGTTTCTAAAGATAAGATTAGAGCGCATATTGGTGCTTTACAAAATCGCCTTGAAGCAACTGTGGATAATTTGACCATTCAGTCTGAAAATATGGCTGCTTCTGAGTCACGTATTTCTGACGTTGACGTGTCCATGGAAATGACCAACTTTGTACGCAATCAGATTTTGACTCAATCTGCTGTTGCTATGCTTGGTCAAGCCAACTCTATGCCACGGATGGCCATGAACCTCATTGGTGGATAAGGGCATTTACTTAGCTTTTGCAAAAAACTAAAATATTTGGGCAGGTACTTTTTCAAAGGTGCCTGCCTAAATTATTTTTATGTGAAAATATTTTGTTGAAAAAAGGACGTGATATCTTTTTCATGGGCATTATCCCTTTTGTCGGTGTGGAGGGATAGAGTTTTCCCATTCGGAGAAAAATCTGCTGTTCCGAATGCTTACTTCTCTTTGCAACTTAGAGCTTATCCTTTTGCGCAAGACGCAACTCCCTCTCATGATGGTGTACTAAAAAATCTTATACAAAATAGGATATAAAAGGCAAAACAATGTACAGTTTTGTAAAAGTATTCTTATAAAATTCAAGTAGCTTTTGTATATTTCTGTTAGTGTTGTTTGGCCTAATGCCAAACGTTGCTTTTTTTTGATATATGTTTTCTTAAAGGAAAAACCTAGCCAGCAAAAGATCAGTATAAAAAAGAAGAGGGCGAAAAACTCGTCTGGTGAGCTTCGAGGGAACTTGCTGGGTAAAGGGCGTATCCACGGTATATACATAACTTTTTTGAGATTCCAAAGTATGTCATTGACTAGAAGTGGAATGACTAAAATAGTATCATTTAAGTCGTCAAGGTCAGGGTCTTCGGTAAATAGCATACTAACTCCTTGGCGATAAGTAGAGCGTGTGTATTATAAGATGTCTGCACAATTCAAAAAGGCATGGACTGTCATGTCGCTTCGCTCTTTGCAATGATTTGATATTATAACAAAAGTCATTGCGAAGAGCGAAGCAGTTCATGTATTTTGTCAATATTTGGAATTATGCAGAGGTTTTATTATTTAAAAAAGATATCAAATAAAATTTTCTTTGTAAACTACTGTTCAAAAATATGTTTTCAGCAAGTAGCGTAAGTAATATTTTCTAAAAATGGTGAGTTTAGGGTGTGTTGCATGAGGCAATATTGCTTGTGTCATGCCTAAATTTAAGCATAGGGCAAGGAAATACCTTGACTTGCGAACGCCATATCGGGCATTTTGTGCGAGGCAAACAAAGTGGCACTTTCAACTTGAACGAGAAAACTAAAAAAGTAAAGATTTGAAGAATTATGAAAACTGTTTCAACACCTACAGCCGAAGGCTTTAAGCGAGCCCTTCCCATTGTACTTGGTTATGTTCCTGTGGCCTTTGCCTATGGAGTTTTGGCTGTAAAAAATGATATATCTCCGGCCTTGGCCATAGTCATGTCCGTACTTGTTTTTGCAGGTTCAGGGCAATTTGTCACCGTGTCTTTATGGGGCGCCGGAGTTGGGGCTATTTCAATAGTCTTAACTGTATTTATTATTAATTTGCGTCATCTGCTCATGTCCGCCTCATTGGCCACGCATATGCAGGGTACTAAACGCTGGCAACGTTTTCTCCTTGGCTTGCAACTTACCGACGAAACATTTGGCGTGCATTCCACAGCATTTCAAAAAGGCTTTGCACGCAGTTTGACAACACTCTATGTATGTAATAGTACAGCACAAATTTCTTGGGTGTTCGGCACAGTTATTGGTGTCTACTTTGGCACACTTATTGATGATGTACGTCCGCTTGGACTTGATTATGCGCTCACTGCCATGTTCCTAGCCTTATTTATTCCGCAATGTAGCACGCGCCTGCATGTGTTGGTGGGTGTTTTTTCGGGCATAAGTTCTATAAGTTTAAAGCTTTTGGGGCTTGGGCGTTGGAATGTTATTTTAGCCACCGTTTTGGCAGCCAGTCTTGGTCTATGCCTTGTGCGGTGGAAAAGTAAAAAAAGTAAGAAGGCAAGTAGTTAATGTTATGATAAATATGGAACTTTTTTGGGTTATTGTGGGGTGTGCTCTGGTTACTGCCGTTCCTCGTGTTTTGCCGCTTATGTATTTGTCGGTGGAAAGTCTTCCGAAGACAGCGCTTAAATGGCTTTCCTTTGTGCCCGTAGCGGTTATGGCAGCCTTGCTTTTTCCGGATATATTGGTCAGTGAAGATAAGCTGTTTATAAGTATTGACAATACATATCTTTTGGCGGCATTTCCTTCGCTTATTTTAGCTTGGTACACCAATTCTTTTTTTGGAACTATTGCTTGTGCCATGGGTACTGTGGCTGCTTTGCGCTATTTTGGATGGGCATAGTGACGACTCAATCATCATATACACGTAGAAAAAAGCGCAAAATCGGCCCGCCGCTTTCTCCTGTCACTACAAGTAACTATCTATTATTACAGATAGCTCCTGATAAAGTGGGGATGTTTCGATTTTTGCTTGAAGCTTATGAGCATATAGCGTACTTTTCTGTAATAAATAAACAAAAAGCTATTTTGAAAATTGTTTATTCGCCGCATCGAGAGAGTGCTGCAAAGCAGATGCTGTCAGAAATTGGCGAAAGCCTTGAAATAGAACATCTTCCATGGAGATTTTCTCAAATGTTAAACTCTTAATTTTTGAGCAGGAAAATTATGCACGTTGTTTTTTGTATCGATGATAACCCGCATTTTTTACGCCTTTTACAAGTGGCGGTGCGGTCATTACGCCAATGCATGGGCAGTGACATTCCCTGTCTATGCGTATATGCTGGAGAAAATGCAACAATTTTAGAAACTCTTGCCCAAGAAAATATTCCTGTTGCGCGCTATACTCCGCTTCTGACAAAGGAAATGGTTCCTCAAGAATTTCATCGCTGTATTGGGTGTTTTTTGAAACTGGAGCTGTCCTTGGTGCCAGAGCTTTTAAATGATGATTTTATTCTCTATTGCGATGCTGATGTATTGTTTCAACAAAACATTGCCGAGCTATTGGCAATGCAGCCTCAGTATATGGCTATGGCCAGAGAATATACCGCTCCTTTTTATCACGATTACGAAGAGTTACAGTATAATTGGCGAGGAAATGACTATACAGTGCCCATGCCCTTTCCCATTTGGACTTATAGCAGCGGTGTAGTAGTTTTTAATGCAAAACGCCTGCGAAAGTACGATTATATACACAATTTTCTCGCTTTTTGTCAGCAAAATGTTGATAAAATCGGCAATCTTGATCAATCCTTACTCAACTATTTTTTTGGCAAACGTATTACGCTTATCGATGAAAAGTGGAACAGACCGCCATATCAAGCCGACTCTAAATATGCTGCACATATTGTGCATTTCCATGGCCCCAAACCTTGGGATATTGTCAATCCTACATGGAAAGATTTGCGCATAAATTGTTATAGTTTTTTGCGTGAAAAATGGCTTACATACTTAAATTCTGAGGAAAGAGCCGAAGTTGAAGCATGGTCTGAGGAAGACAGACTAAAGTATAGTAAATAGCCGCAACATATCTTCATTATGAAACTTGAAGAATATATTCATGCCTTGCTTGCTTCACCCTTTGGAGAGCAAGTTTGCCATCATCGTGTGCTGCCGGCAAGTGAAGCTACTTTTGCCCCCTTGCATAGAGCGCTTGCACCGGCGGTGCAGAAATTACTGAAAGCACGCGGCATCGATAATCTTTTTAATCATCAAGCGCAAGCTGTGGATAGAGTTCGAGCCGGTGATTCTGTGGTTGTGGCAACGCCCACTGCCAGTGGAAAAAGCCTCATCTATACCTTACCTGTGCTTGAAACATACCTCCAAGACAGCGATGCGCGTGCGCTGTATCTTTTTCCTTTGAAGGCTTTATCGCAAGACCAAAAAAACACCTTTGAAAATTTTGTTTCTCCTTGGGCAAAGGATGCTCGGCCAAGCATAGGTATTTATGATGGCGACACCAGCGCACATCTACGTCAAAAGATGCGTAAAAATCCTCCGCATATACTTATTACCACCCCGGAAATGTTGCATCTTGGAATTCTAGCTCACCATGAACGGTGGTCATTATTTTTTGCAGGCTTAACTCATATAGTTGTCGATGAAGCACATACTTACCGCGGTGTTTTCGGTGCGCACATGGCACAGCTTTTTCAAAGAGTTCAGCGTATTGCCGCACGCTATGGGGCAAGGCCGCATTTTGTGCTTTGCACTGCTACCGTTGGCAATGCAGAAGAATTGGCGCAAAACTTGCTTGGCAAAACACATTCACCCAAGCTTATTGATAAGTCCGGAGCGCCACAAGGAAAAAGGCATTTTGTTTTCCTTAATCCCGAAGGGAGTGCTGCAACGGCAGCCATCGGTCTTTTGAAGTCCGCCTTAGTGCGTGGGCTGCGCACTATTGTTTATTGTCGCTCACGCCGCATGACGGAGTTGATAGCGTTGTGGGCGAGCGGTAACGCCTTGCAATGGAAGAATAAAATATCTGCTTATCGTGCGGGTTTTCTAGCGGAAGAACGCAGGGTTATTGAAAATAAAATGCATAGTGGTGAACTGTTAGCCGTTATTTCAACGTCTGCCTTGGAACTTGGTATTGACATAGGTACGCTGGATCTTTGTATTTTAGTGGGATATCCGGGCAGTATTATGGCGACATTGCAACGGGGAGGGCGTGTTGGGCGTGCGCAACAAGATTCAGCTATTTTCTTGGTGGCCGGTGAGGACGCACTTGATCAATATATAATACGCCATGCCGAAGAGTTTTTTAGTCGCCCGGCAGAAAAAGCGGTTATTAATGTTCATAATGAAGTGATTTTACAAAAACATTTGTGCTGTGCAGCTGCAGAAATGCCACTACGACCTGATGGTAGGGATGCACTGTGGTTGCAAAATGCTGTTGCTCAAAAAACTTTGGAATTATTGTGTAATACAGGTCAGTTGCATCAAAGCGCTGATGGGCAAGAGTACCTTGCGCTTCGCAAACGCCCACAGCGACATGTGGACTTGCGAGGGCAGGGTGAAAGCTATACTATTGTTGATGATTGTGAGCAAATCATTGGCACGGTTGATGCTCTGCGTGCTTTTAAGGAAACACACCCCGGCGCTGTCTATTTACACCGGGGGCAAAGCTATGAAATTACAGAGCTTGACCACGGTAGTCATACTGTTATTGCAAAGAAATGCAAAAACTCTTGGTTCACACGTGTGCGCTCTCAAAAGCAGACAGACATACTTGAAGTCATAGAACATAAACAATTCTTCGGGACATATATCTATAGAGGAAAGCTGCGCATAACCGAACATATTACCGGTTATGAAAAACGCACCGTATCCGGCAACAGGTTATTGTCGGTAATTCCGCTGGATTTTCCACCTTTTGTTTTTGAAAGCGAGGGATTATGGATAGTTATACCCGATGCCATTCGCCGAAAGCTCGAAGATGAATATATACATTTTATGGGCGCAATTCACGCGCTCGAACATGCAGCCATAGGGCTTTTACCCTTGCTGGTTATGGCCGACAGAAACGACTTTGGCGGTATTTCCACTCCCTTACATCCGGCGCTGGCATTACCTGCTGTCTTTATTTACGATGCTCTTCCGGGAGGGGCCGGGCTTTGCACCGCGGCCTACGCTGAGGCTACAACCCTTTTTCAAAATACGCACTCCGCCATAAAGCAATGCACTTGCGAAGATGGCTGTCCATCGTGTGTTCATTCACCCAAGTGCGGCTCAGGCAATAGGCCAATCAGTAAACTTGGAGCGTTACAGCTTTTGGATTATATATTCTCGACTCAAGCAACTGAATCTTCGGATTTCTTGCCGGAAAATATTGTGAAAACACTGCCGGTCATCGAAGCAAAAAAAACTAAAATTCCTGACCGTTATATGGTTTTTGATGTAGAAACTCGGCGCAGTGCACTTGAAGTTGGCGGCTGGCATATGGCGAAAAAAATGGGCGTGAGCATTGCCGTGTTATATGATAGTAAAGATAATTCTTTTCATGCCTTTACGCAAGATGAGCTCCAAGAGTTGTTTGTGCTTTTGCAACAAGCTGATGTGGTAATTGGCTTTAATAGCATGCGTTTTGACTATGCAGTTTTGCAACCCTTTGCCCCATATGCACTTAAAATCTTACCTACCCTTGACTTACTTGACGTTGTCAAAAAAAGGCTTAACTATAGAGTATCGCTCGAGAACATTGCATCAGCAACTTTAAATACACCTAAAAGCGCTGATGGTCTTATGGCTTTGCGGTGGTGGAAAGAAGGGAATCTTCAAAAAATTACTGAATATTGTCAGCAAGATGTGGAAATTACCAAGGGTGTTTATGAGTACGGCATAAAACATGGTTATATTCTTTTTTCCAATAAGGCTAAAAAAATAGTACGTTGTCCCGTAGATTTTAACTCTCTTTAGAGTGTGTTTTTAAAGTTATGTTGATTTTTATCAATATCTACGGACTATTGGCTGTAATTAAAATTTATTGATGTTGTACTCTTAATAAAAATGACATGCGGCCGATATAATTTTTAAGTATGCTCACTAAAGAATCATTTTTGACATTATGGCGAAAAGATGACATATGAGCGTGCATGTTTTGTTTTTATTTTTGTAAATGGCGACGAATTGTTTTTTTACTTAACTTATTTACATTAATTTTTCCTTAAAAGGAATGTGGTATGGATATAGCAACATTAGGCGGAATGCTCGGAGGCTTTGGGCTTGTACTTGGTTCAATATTTATTGGTCCTCAACCGGGCAACTTTATTGATATTCCAAGTATAATGATTGTTGTTGGGGGAACGCTTTCCTCTGTGTTTGTTTGCTTTCCTTTTGGTGAGGTTAAACAGGCTTTTAGTGCTGGAGTGAAAGCATTTACCGCCAAGGATGCACCGGTTAGCGAAGTGGTTTCAACCATGGTGAAAATCGCAGAAATCAGTCGCCGCCAGGGTATTGTGGCTCTTGAAAAAATTCAAACCACTAACCCAATTTTAAAAAAAGCTACGCAACTGATTGCGGACAGCGCCGATCCTTCGCTCATTCATGCCACCGTGTCCATCGAAATAATGTCCATGAAAAAAAGACATAATATAGGCATTAACGTTTTTACGCGCCTTGCATCGCTTGCTCCTGCCATGGGTATGGTGGGTACGCTTATCGGTCTTGTGCAGATGCTTGCCAACCTTGCAGACCCTTCTGCCATTGGACCGGCCATGGCGGTTGCTATTTTGACAACCTTTTATGGCGCGCTTATTGCGAACTTGCTCTTTATTCCGCTAGCTGGTAAATTGAAGGCAAGAAGTATGCAAGAAGAGTTGCTTTTAATGATTATTTTTGAAGGTGCCAAGTCTATTTTAGAAAACAACAACCCTAATCTTGTATATGAGAAGTTGTCTTCCTTCTTGCCTCCAAAAGAGCGCAAAGGGCCGGATAAGGGTGAAAAATAACAGAGAGTAAAACTATGAGTGATGATCCAATTGCCAGTAGTGATGATGATGATGATGGCGAAGGGGAAGGCTGGTTAGCAACCTTTGCGGATATCAGTATGCTCTTGCTTGTGTTCTTTATTCTGCTTTTTTCACTTTCGAGTGTGGAAAAAACAAAATTTGTCATGGCTATGGGGTCCATAAAAGGGGCACTTGGGGGCGATGAAAGTTCTCTTGCCAGTAAGGATCCGACAAATATAACCGGCGCCTTACACGAAGAAGTGAAGCGCCGCAAAGAGCTTATTGAGGCTCAAAAACAAACTTTTAATGACATTCGTTCCTTCTTGGTGCAAAATGGAATGGAAGGGCAAGTAGGGGCTGTGCTTGATGAGGGCACTGTGACTTTACGGCTTCCCGGAAAAGTGTTATTTGGGCCAAATAGTGCAGAGCTTACTGAAGAGAGCAAAAAAGTACTGGATGTGCTAAAAAATATTTTCGTACAAAGACGAGAGCAACGTATTGACATACGGGGATATTCTGACGACACCCCCGTCCCTGCCGGCTCGCGATTTAAAGATAATTGGGAATTATCTTCTTTGAGAGCCGTTACCGTCTTGCGTTATTTGCTTTCTCAAGGTATTGAACCTGATAGATTAACGGCTACGGGGTTTGGGTCATTAACTCCCATTTTACCGAATACCACAGAAGAAAATAGGGCACGCAATAGACGCGTTGAATTTGTACTACAACGAGATGTAACAAAGAGTCAGTAATGTCAAAAAATTCAAGATTTGCTTTTACGATGGATGAGGACGGTCAAACCCAAAGACACGCCTACCGCACCAATGTTCATGGCATTGAAGTACGTCTAAATAGGGGAAACAACATTTACAAAGTTGTTGACTTAAGTGTTACAGGCTGTGCTTTCCAAATGCCTAAAAAGATCTTGGCCGAAGGGCATATATTGACCTTGCAAATGGAAGTTCGTCAGCGTATTATCTTGGCAGATATTCGTGCAAGGGTAATCCGTAGCACTGATCGCGGTATTGTCGCTTGCAATTTTGTAGATTTAACAGAACGTCAAGAATATTCACTCGATAAACTTGTTTTAGAAATACAAAAACGAATTATCGAAGTGAGCAAACTTTAATCATTCAAGACACATTCACACATTTCTTTTCGTTATGTGTGTTCGTGTCTTTTGTATTGTTTATAGAAATTTAAGGGTTTTCAATGGACTTAACAAAAGAAAAGGTTCTCGTAGCCAACCGAGGCGAGATTGCCATGCGCATTGCCAAGGCTTGCTACAAGCTTGGAGTGGCTTTTACTTGTATTTACACCGCAGAAGATGCTGCCTCCGGTCATGTTCAATTGGCAAGGAGCATTGGCGGTGAAAAAAATCTTTATAAAGTGTCTTCCTATCATGATGCCAATGAAATTGTAGCTGTTGCTGACGATGCAAACTGCACTGCAATTCACCCGGGTTATGGTTTTTTTGCTGAAGATTTTCGTTTTGCAAGACGTGTTACCAAGCGTGACAGAAAGTTGATTTTTATTGGGCCATCGTGGAAAATTATTCGTGAACTTGGTGATAAAATCAATACAAAGCGTCTTGCGCGTAGCCTTGGAGTTCCCACAGTCCCCGGTTCTGACCGTCCCATTTATGACGAGATGGAAGCAGAAAAAATTGCGAGGACTGTCTTTGAATTTCAAATAAAACGAGGCATTAAGCAGCCATTAGTGCTGGTAAAGGCATCTGCCGGCGGTGGCGGTATGGGCATAGAAGAAGTTTATGATATAGATAACTTCCGCTCAGTTTATCGTCGTATCCGCAATTATGCTTTGCGTCAATTTAAGGACGAGGGCGTGCTCATTGAGCAGCGTGTCATGGACTTCAATCACCTTGAAGTGCAAATTGTTTCGGATCGTACAGGCAAAAATCCCGTTCATTTTGGAACACGCAATTGTTCCATCCAATCCACCGGCTTACAAAAACGTATTGAAATTGCACCAGGATTTGACCCTGAAAACATTGAGTATACGTTTAATGCTGCTAAGGTGCTTGAAGATATTATTCAATATTCTCTCACCATGGCACGCAAAGTGGGCTATGATAATGTGGGCACATGGGAGTGGATAGTAACACGTGACGGCGAACCGTTTCTTATGGAAGT
The DNA here is from genome assembly GCA_964370525.1 of uncultured Desulfovibrionaceae bacterium. Lineage (GTDB taxonomy): Bacteria > Desulfobacterota > Desulfovibrionia > Desulfovibrionales > Desulfovibrionaceae > CAYJAD01. Next base: position 24,159 of record CAYJJP010000004.1, read on the forward strand.
AAACACAAGAATCCAAGTGGAAAATGGTGTATCTGCTAGAATTTCCAGCGTAAAAGACCGGTTAGGACTTGGCGAAGTTGATTTACTTGCTGAGCAGATTCGCATAGGTCTTGGTGACCCTCTTGGTTATACTCAAGAGGATATTTCCTTTGATGGCGTTGGCATTGAATACCGCCTTATTGCTGAAGACCCTGAAAATCGCTTTGCACCGTGGGTTGGTACTATTGATTCCTACAGCTGGAAAGAGGAAGAATGGCTAAACATGTTGACGCATGTTCCTACCACGGAACCTTATGTAATTCCTACAGAATTTGACCCAAACCTTGCGCTAGGTATTGTTTGGGGTAAGGACATTCACGAAGTAAAAGCTCGTGGTGTGGAATTTTTGAAAAATCTCACCCTGCAAGGACACAACGCTACCGGTGAGAAACTTAAATCAAATATTCAATTCTTGCGGGAAAATACTGAACGCATTTTACGTTTCTAAGACAATATTTTTTATGGACTAAAAGGTCTGGTATGGATAATTCGATCGAAAAGAGATTGCAAAGCCTACAAGATAGGCTGGTGTATATACAAGATGTTTTTGCAAATAAGCATTATGATAAGGTAGACCTTCTACGAGAAAAGCTTGAGCAATTAGTTACGCGCCTTTCTGAAGGAAAGAGCGATAATCCGAATACGGAAGTTGTCACCGTTGAAGAGCTTTTCGCTTTTGTCGAGCGTAAGCTTGAGAGCGAAATAACTCCAATGGATAAAGTGCGCATAGTGCGTCACCCGCAACGCATCTGCCTGCGTGATATTTTGGATAACGTCTACGATAACTTTACAGAAATCGGTGGACAAGATGAATACAGTATTGACCCAAGTATGCTCATTGCGCGCGCAATCATCACTAGACGGCGCGGAAAAAAAACTTTTAACCAGTCGGTTATGGTTATTGGGCAAGAAAAAGGGCATGGGGCTGAGTTTCGAAATGGCGGGTCGGTAAAGCCGTGGGGTAATGCCAAGGCTTTGCAGTACATGCGTGTTGCGGAGGCAGAAGGCATTCCCATTCATACATTTATTTTTACACCCGGTTCTTATCCCGTTGAAGATTATCCCGGTGCGGCGCAACAAATTGCAAGAAATATTTACGGCATGGCTAAGTTGCGTGTGCCGGTGATTGCGGTTATTTCAGAAGGTGGCTCCGGCGGAGCAGAAGCCATCGGCCTTGCTGACAGAAGGCTCATGCTATCACACGGATACTACTCAGTTATTTCTCCTGAAGGGGCTGCTGCCATTGAAGGACGCATCAAAGAAGGGATGC
>CAYJJP010000005.1:0-23887 GCA_964370525.1 uncultured Desulfovibrionaceae bacterium
GCATAAAAACAGTTGCGACATATGACATGCTTTGCTAAACTATACGAAGTTATAGTAAATGTTAAACCTTAACAAAGTTCACATACCATGAAAGAAACAACACTTATGCATACGCAAATACTTGCAATTATTTGCAGTGTTTTCGATGCCTATTCCGCAACATTATATTTACCCCATGAAGATGGTCGGTATTATTTTTTAGCAGCCACTTTTTCTCTTGGTGACAGTGATACTTATTGTGAAGAGCTCAGCGCTGGCATGAGTCTTGTAGGCAGTGTCTTGCGAGACAATACTCCGCTTGTAATGATGAACTTTGACAAAGCTGTGCACAGACTTGGATACTATAAAAACGAAGAAGAATGTGGCATTAAGGCATTTATGGGCTGTCCTGTACCGTCCGGAGGCGTTTTATGTGTAGATAGCAAAAAACTATATTCATTTTCAGACAAGGACAGTAAAATTTTACAATTATTTGCTGACCTTGTAAGTGACCGAGATCCGAATGACGCCTATTTTTCTGATTCCCCAAGTGCAGCAGAGTATTTTGCATGTCTTGGTCTTGTACGTTCCTTCCGTTTTAAGTATAAGGCGTGGTCAACATTTTTATATAATTATTTGAGAACAGTAGCTCATGCAGCACATTTTGATTATTGCGCATTTGCTTCCCTTGACCCATCAGAAGAATATTACGTACTTGAGGGTGAAAGCCACCCGGTTTTACTTGAAAAAGGCAAGCAAAGAAATTTTACATTGCAAAGTGGTATGGTAGGCTGGGTTTTCAGAGATGAACAACAAGCCATATTTTCAGATGGTTTATCAGGAACAACCAATCTTTCCCTCTATGGAAAGGAGCCGGGATTGCCTCAATTTCAAGCAATTATTTGTGCTCCGGTCTTAGTTAATAAGACAGCACGGGGTGTTTTATGTTTTGCTCACACCAAGGGCAAAAAAATGGACAACGCACTTCAATCTTTTGTGCATCAATGCGTTGATTTTCTTGGACTTTTTTTAGAAAATTTATATTTACGCAGTCGTTTGCACCAACGTTTGCCAAAAGCCCGAGTGCATGAGCACATTTTGAGGGCTTACGGAACTGATCATCAAAAATACAGCGAGGAAGACTAATGTTTTCACGTTTATTCGGTGGTTTAGGAAAGAAAATAGCCATGGACCTTGGCACGGCAAATACATTATTGTATACCCGTGAGCACGGTATTGTACTTAACGAGCCTTCGGTGGTGGCTGTAGACGCAACCACCAACACCATTTTGGCCGTTGGTAATGAGGCTAAAAGCTATATTGGACGCACTCCCAAAAACATTCGCGCCATACGTCCCATGAAGGACGGCGTTATTGCAGATTTTGAAATTACCAAGGAAATGATTTCCTATTTTATTCGTAAAGCTGTCTCGGGAGTACGCTTTGCAAAACCTACCATGGTGATTTGTGTCCCCACAGGAATCACCCAAGTAGAAAAAAAAGCTGTCATTGATGCAGCGCTTATGGCTGGAGCGCGCGAGGTACATCTTATAGAAGAACCTATGAGCGCAGCCATTGGAGCGGCATTGCCTGTGCACGAGCCTTTTGGAAATCTGGTGCTGGACATTGGGGGCGGAACTTCGGAAGTTGCCGTCATTACCATGGCATCTACGGCTTTTTCAGAATCCGTGCGCGTTGCAGGAGATGCTATGGACATGGCAGTATTACGCTATATCCACGACGTTTTTCAAATGGATGTAGGTGAAAACACAGCAGAAAATGTGAAAAAAATTCTAGGCTGTGCTGTACCCATGCCCAATATGCCCATGCTTGATGTTTCCGGAAAAGATATGGTTCAAGGCGTACCAAAAGTTGTGCGTATTTCAGAGGGTCACATTCGTGAAGCATTGCGAGACTGCTTGCGTGTTATTGTGAAGGCGGTTTTCACTGCCCTTGAAAAAACACCTCCCGAACTTGCCGGCGATATTTATTCAAACGGTTTATTCATTGCCGGCGGCGGCGCCTTACTGAAAGGACTTGATCAGTACATTGCGCAGGAAACTCGCCTAAAAGTTGTCGTTGACAATGACCCACTTACCACGGTTGTTCGTGGAACCGGCAAGACACTGGATGATTTACGTTTATATTCAAATGTTTTTATTAACTAATGCTATATAAGCTCATTTATATAACCTTGTTCCACAAGCAACAGGGTCTTTGCGTTTAACATTTCTCTAAAATGAACAGAAAAACCATGTAGTTCGTCAATATCGAGCCATAGCAAATTTTTATGCGCAAAACTTTCTGTGGTGTCTTGGAAGGTGATGATAAAAAATGTTGTAAAAAAAATCCAAGAATCACCTTGTTGTACATTGCTCGACGGTTTCTTTTGGAAAATATTTGCTCCAAATATAGTAAGTGCATTTTCCACAAACTCTTCATTGCTAAAACTTGAAATAGCAATATCAAGGCTTGTTAATTTTTGCTGCAACAAAGCATAAGCAGCCTCTTGTCGTGCTTGACCGGCACGCACAACGGAAAAAGGTAAACCCCAGCTAGCAACATCCTCAGTATGACGCCATAATAAAACTTTTCCTTGTCGATTTTTCAAAAGAATAACTATTGCGCGATGCGGAAATTCTTTGGCATTTTTATAATTTTGCAGCAAAATGGGGCGATCATTATTGTCAACTATTTCAAGTATGTCTTCAGACAATGGGCGGTCATAAGGGTAATATTGCATAAAAACTCATTTTAAGATAACGATTTCAAACAATTACATATCATGTATATACTAAAAAAACTCTACCCCGAACATGCAAAAGCACTTGTGTCTCTTGAAAAAAAATGTTTTTCAAAACCGTGGGGACTTCGAGAATGCTTAGCCGTATTTACACAAAAACATTTTTCGGCTCTTGGTTTATGGACAAAAAGCACACAAAATGCGACACTTAAAGAAACAGAGCCACAATATATGCACGATGCATACTTGGCTGCCTACATCTCTTTTTATCATGTGGCAGATGAAATGGAAATACTAAATATTGCTGTGGACCCTGTTTTTCAAAGGCAAGGTCTTGGAACGTATGTTTTAGGTAAAGCTCTTGAAAAAGCAAGAAAAATGTACTTACAAAATGCTGTTCTCGAAGTACGCGTCAGCAATTTGGCAGCCCGAAAGCTCTATGAAAATTTTTCTTTTGTAGAGGTTGGGCGGCGCAAAAAATATTATACTGACACCCTGGAAGATGCCTGCATATATACGCTTGCTTTATAGAACAAGTGGTGATAAAAAACTTTCATTCTTGAATGTAAGGGAGACAAATATGAAAAAACTTATGGCTGCTAATTGGAAAATGTATAAAACTAGGCCACAAGCACATAATACAATTACTGAGCTTTGCGAGCTGTTACAAAATTCATCGGAAAAGCTACAAACAAGAGAAGTGCTTATATTTTCTCCATTTACGGCTCTTGAAAATGCCGTGCTTGCAGCAAAAAGCGCAAAAGATTCACTCTCGCTTGCAATTGGCGCGCAAAATTTTTACCCAAAAGAAGAAGGCGCCTTCACCGGAGAAATTTCTCTACCTATGCTTAAAGACGTTGAAGTTAAATGGGTTTTGGTGGGACATTCCGAACGAAGAACTGTTTTTGGAGAAAGCCTTGAGCTTATACAAGAAAAAGCAAAATGCGCCCTGCAAAACTCTTTCAATGTAACATTTTGCGTTGGCGAAAGCCTAAGTGAGCGTGAAAGCGGCAAGCTTGAAAGCATCCTCACCGAACAACTAGCTGCTTTAAAAACTTTTAGCGAGCAAATTTCTGCAGAAAACTTTGCTGTCGCTTATGAGCCGGTATGGGCCATTGGAACCGGAAAAGTTGCAGGCCCTGATGAAATTTTGCAAGCCCATGCTTTAGTGCGCAAAATCTTGGTAAACATTTTAGGCGATAAAGGGCAACAACTTCGTATCTTATATGGCGGAAGTGTGAAGAGCGATAATGCAGGGCTTATTATTAACCTTGACAATGTTGACGGCGTGTTAGTCGGTGGAGCCTCGCTACAAGCCGAAAGTTTTGCTAGTATTGTTACCGCTTAGCAGTTAGATTGAGTCAAATATACAATTTTTATTGGGAAGATTGCCAATTAGGGGCAAGGAGGTTTTTTTGTGCAAACGCTTATTTTGACACTACATATTATTGTGTGTGTATTGCTTATTATTCTTGTATTATTGCAAGCCGGAAGAGAAGGCATGGGAGTTATTTTTGGCGGTGGGGGCGGTTCTGTTTTTGGTAGTGGCGGAGCCGGCGGACTTCTATCCAAACTAACGGCTTTTATGGCTGTTTTGTTTTTGTTTACTTGCCTTAGCTATACATACATCTCCGGAAATCGCGCTGACGATGAATCGGTTGTGATTGATAATGTTAAACTTGAGGAAGTAGAACCCAGTCAGGCTGCACCGGCTCAAAGCAATACCAACGAAGCTAAGCCTGCCGAAGAAACAAAAGCAGTTGAAGAAAAAGCTCCCGAAGCTAAGCCAGAAGATGCTAAGCCTGCCGAAGAAACAAAAGCAGTTGAAGAAAAAGCTCCCGAAGCTAAGCCAGAAGATGCAGCAGGTGAAGCCACAAAGCCAGAAGATGCACAGCCAGAAGCAGTAAAAACTACTGATGAGCAACCTAGTGCAGAAAAAGCAGTTGAAACAGAACAAAAGTCTGAAGAAAAACCTGCTGAAGAAAAGCCTGCTGAAGAAAAGCCTGTCGAAGAAAAAGAGGAAAAAGCTGCAAAAGAAAATACCTCTGACACGAAACCTGAATAGCTTTAAACGAAAATATAAAAAGGGAAGTGCTTGCTTCCCTTTTTTTTATTATCTTGTAAAAACATTAATCCTTAAATCATAATATAAAATTACCCGCAAATGAAAAATGAAGGGAATGGCTGTGCACAATAATTTTTCTCATAAACCTTTTGCATTTTTGAAGGAAGATACGCAAGAAGATTCTCATGGAAAAAAGACTCTGGTCTTTAAAAATAACATTGAAAAAAAATCAAATACCGATAAAATACACAAAGAAAAAATTGCGCAAGACAACGAAGAAAAGAAGCTTTTCCTACAAGCTATGGACAATATTCCAAAGCGTTACACCCAACATAAAAACAAGCATAGAGCAAACGTTCTCAAAACTTCAAACACAGATAATTTTACTGCACTCGCAAGCATTGGCGATGCCCGTGGGTTTTCAGAAATATTTCCAGCAACTAATATGCCCAAAAAAAAGAAAAAAAGTCACACTACACGTGACAATCATATCCAAAACCAAAATGTGCAAAACCCAAAACTTGACGCCACAGAAGAGAAAGAGTTGAGCATGCAGGAACTTTTAGCTGAGCAAGAGTTGCGCGGCAAAGGATTAAGCAACGAAGATACAGAGGCCTTCACTCGTGCCATGCTTGAGGTTAACCCCTTGCGCGGTAAAGGCAGAGCTGTTGCTAAATGTATTGAACCAAACAATGCGGAAGCACAAAGTCTCGAAAGTTTTGCGAGCATGATGGAGAAAAATGTTGAATTTGCATTGTCTTTAAAAGGTGAATACTTAGAAGGTCATGTAGTGGGTCTTGATATTTTAACCATGGATAATTTGCGCTCCGGCCTGTACAGCCCCGAAGCCCACCTTGACCTGCACGGATTAAATGCAGGTCAAGCATATCAGACTCTGATTACATTTTTTCGCAAATCCTGGTACAAAGGAATGCGTACATTGCTGCTTGTGCCCGGCCGAGGAAAAAACTCTCCCAACGGTTTTGCAGTATTAAGAGATAAATTACAGTTATGGCTCACACAAGACCCGTTCAAGCGTGTTGTCCTTGCTTTTTGCACCGCCAAAGCCAGCGATGGAGGCGCCGGAACGATGTATGTTCTTTTGCGCAAATACAAGAAAAAAGGTAAAATTAATTGGGAACGCCTACCCGCCGATCCTGATTTATATTGACGGGAAAAACGTTGATTTTTTCACCTCTTCTTTTACATTTTTAGGCTCATTTTCTTCCGTTTTCGGAGCATCGGGAACGTCCTTAGGACTATCCTTTTTCATTTCTTCAACGGAAGGCTTTGGGCCTTCCTTGCTTTCCTTGAGTTCCATACTTTCCTTGGTAGAAATCGGCTTTTCTGTTTTACTGCCGGAAGACTTCGGAACTTCTCTATCGTCACGTTTTTCCTCTTTCTTAACCATTGGTTTCGGTCTTTTTGGGGCGTCATCAGCCGGCATAAGAACTTCTTTACCCTTATCAAAATCACTAGCCGGTGAGGTCAAGTCCCTTACGTTTACGCTGGGCTCATTAGGCACATTTTTTTGTTGCGTAGCGATTTTTGATTCGTCTTGGTTTTCATTGTCCAAAATGTCAACATTCTTATTTATGCTTTCCGGATTTTCCTCTACCCTAGCCTGCTGAACTGCTTTATCATCCTCAGCTCGTTTTGTTGCATTTTCAGCTTCTTCTTCAGCCCGCTCCTCAGCAGCCTCCCTTTGCTCCTTTTCGATGACAGCAGTATTGGCAAAATCAATGGATACAGAAGGTTTAACAACTATTTCAGGGTCTGGCTCCGCGATTTTTGGTAGTTGTTTCTCAATAGCAATACGAAGCTTTTCGGAATTACTTTCAAAATAAGGATGAATTTTTCCGGTTTCCAGTGCATAAGCTTTTCTACTGCTTCCAGCATATCTTATGATGTATTCTGTTTCCGAAAAATCTACTTCAAGGGTAAGCGTTTCTCGTCCACGAATTTTATAAACAACGTGGACAAGTCCCGGTGCACGATCCATTGCTCGCCAGCCCAAACTATGACTTGCGGCAACTACAGCAGAACGAACCTCAGTGCGCGTTGGCACATAGTTATCAATTTGTATATCCACCGGTTTTTTGGGGTCAATTTCAACATTTTTATCTGCACATCCCGTACACACAAGAACCAAAAGAGTGCACTTTAACAATAAAAGCCTCTTCATACTTACTCCTTTTAGCATAAATCTAGCACATAAATAAACAATTAATGCATATAAAGCAAGTCTTTTTTTGAGATTTACAGCTATGACACATCGCCTCTGTACAAGCAAAAACACAAAAAGAAAGCCATAACCCTAGGATGTGGAGGGCTATGGCTTTATGCATGGCTGCGCTGTCTATCTATATCCAACGCTTTCTTGATGCGGCGCGAGAGGAATCTCTCGCCTTGGAGGATAGGGAATGCACTCCCCTTTTTCTCTAAGCGAGGAAGAAAGGACTTTCCTCCTCGGCAGGCGTGCCTAGATACACGATTTTTTAGTTCGCACCCTAAATGCGACATCCTAATTAGCCAAAATCGCTAACTGCAAGTGCGAAACTGTTAATATATCAATAGCCATAAGCACTATTGCTCTCTAGTTTTTAATGCAATGTAGCAGCTATCAATGAGTTGATACTTCTATTACAAAAAGCGTGCCTTTTTTTCCTCTTTTTTTTAAAATCAAATTCACCTAAATAACAATACATTGAGGAAATCATTAAAGAAAAGTTGATACTATAACTATTTTGTTTTCAGAAATAAATGACAAATTTTCTGAAAAGCATGACAAGTCAAAATTTATGATTATTATTAGTATACATGTCATCAAAAAGGCATACTCCATGCGATAATGCACAATCTTTTTTGCCTTGACATATTTTTTATATCATTATATCAAACTATTGCGGCGCAAGTGCAATTTGCTTGCACGCTTAAGCGCCAAAGCAAGCGTGTCTCTCCCACTTTGAGTTTATAAGTTCAATACAGAAATGCTATAAAGGTAAAGAGGACGAAACATGGCAACAATACTACTCATAGATGCTGAGAGCGACTTCCAAGAAATGGTGGTAAAGGGCGGCGAAAAACTTAACGCCACGGTTCTTATTGCCAATAGTCTTGCTGAAGGCTTAGCATACAGCAATCAAGATATTGACATAATTTTATTAGAGAAAATACTTCCGGACGGTGAAGGAATAGCGCACATCCAGCACTTTTCGGCATGGACACACAGGCCACACGTCCTACTCATTACACATATGGGCAGTAAGGATATCGCCGAAAGGGCTCTGCGTGCCGGCGCATGGGACTTTCTATGTAAACCACTGCAATTACATGAACTAGTTAAAACAATGCAGCAAGCTCTTACGCACAGAAAGGGGCGAATAAGCTCAAACCCCGAACCTACAATACATCGACATAGAATTTTAGGTAAAAGCCCAGCATTACAAGAAGCTTTGCAACTTTTGCACGAAGCGGGACGCTCGGAAGCCAATGTGCTCATTTATGGCGAAACAGGAGTTGGTAAGGAGCTTTTTGCCAATGCCTTGCACGAAAACTCTATGCGTAGTTCTCATCCCTTTGTCACGGTAGATTGCGCTTCATTAACAGAAAATCTTGTGGAAAGTCAGCTTTTTGGGCACGCAAAAGGCGCATTTACCGGTGCAGAAAAGGCAAGGGATGGGCTCATACTCTCGGCACACACCGGCACGCTTTTTTTGGATGAAGTGGGCGAACTTCCGCTTTCCATGCAAAAAGTATTTTTGCGCGCCCTAGAGCTTAGGCGTTTTCGCCCTGTGGGTATGGTGGATGAGGTATACAGTGATTTTCGTCTTATTGGGGCAACCAATAAAGATTTATCTCAACTAGTTAAGGAAAGGCTGTTTCGCGATGATTTACTCTATCGACTAAAAGGAATTACCTTGCGCATTCCCCCATTACGTGAGCGCCAGCAAGACATTATTATCTTAGCAGAGCACGCAATAAATAACTTTTGTTCGCTACATTTCTTACCTGTAAAGACATTAAGCTCTTCCTGTATAGAAATATTGTTAAACTATACATGGCCCGGAAATGTACGCGAACTCATTAGCTGTATAGAGCGCGCCTGCATTGTGGCTAAGGAAGAAAATGAACTATATCCCATACATTTACCGACTGACCTACGCGTTGCCACGGTACGGGAGCGAGTGGGAGAAGACTCGCGCAGCCTAAAGCCCATTGCCGAAGGCGCTCTCTTTCTTTCCACGCAAGACGGTATGCCCACCCTGAAACAATGGAAGAAACACACCGAACATACTTACATTACAAAACTTTTGGAGCAAAACAAAAATGATATTCGATTATGCGCCGAAAAAGCCGGCGTCTCGCGCGGGCATTTTTATGAATTAATCAAAAAACATAATATTTCGTAAGCGCAAGCAAATATTCATAAATACTTGATAAATAAACATTTGCAGCGCAGCAAATTATAAGAACAGTAGCTCAAACTTATTTACTGACAAAGCATATTCTTTCGCTTTAAAATACACATCTTTATATCGATTAATGGCCATTATTTTTTACTATCGCTTACGCCTTGTTCACCCACATCATGAACAAACGCATCGTCCTCAGTAATATTAATGTTCACCACATTGGTTTCATTTTTCACCAAGACCACATGCGTAGCATCTTCATGCAAGACAGCTTCGTCGCTCAACTCCCTATCCGTTTCGAAATTATATTCCTTCATAAATATATTCCAGCAGGTAATAAAAAGTACAGCCAGCAAAGGTCCAATAATAAAACCATTCATCCCAAACAGCGCAAAACCGCCAAGCGTTGAAAGCAAAACAAGATAGTCAGGTAAGCGAGTATCCTTGCCCACAAGAATGGGGCGCAAAATATTGTCCACGAGCCCAATAACACCCACGCCAAAAACCACTAAAATAATACCGGATTGTATTTCTCCTGTGGCAAAGAAATAAATGGCTACCGGCGCCCACACAAGCCCGGCACCAATGAGCGGCACCAGCGAAAGCAAAGTCATAACCCCGCCCCACAAAATGGGTGCCTGAACATCAAGATACCAAAAAATTATCCCGCCAAGACAACCCTGCACCAAGGCCACCACAAGACTACCGTTGACAGTCGCCTTGGTTACTTCTGAAATTTTTTCAAATAAAAGCGCTTCACGGCGGTCACCAAGAGGGAGTGCCTTATGCAATAATGAGATAATTTGCTTCTTATCGCGCAAGGCAAAGAAAGAAATATAGAGCAACAAACCAACTTCCGCTACAATATTAATAGTTTGAGCACCTATGGCCACTGCTTTTTGCCCAATAAATTTTGATATAAAAATAAAGGCTTCCGCAATTTTTTCTTGTATACCTTGGGGATTTATTTCAAATTTTGTCATATATTCTTGGATAATGGGAAAAGAAGTCTTAATATCTTCAAAATAAGCATTAATATCAACCTTACCGCTGGTAAGACCTTGATATAAAGCTAAACCCTGACTAAGAAATTCGCTCGCCATAAACAAAAAAGGAAGAACCACTATAACAGCAGTCACAAAGAGGGTAAGCAATGCCGAAAAGTTGGGGCTATTCGTAAGTCTTAGAAAAAAATCGTGCAACTTGGAAAATAAAATGGCGATGGCCACAGACCAAAAAATAATTCCAAAAAATGGCAACATGAGCATCAAAAAACCAATACTCACGATAACCAGCAAACCAATAAAAGACTTATATTCTATACTTGAATTCATACTTCCTCCAGTTTAGCACGCCAGCTCATCTTTAACCCACTAGTTCCTTATATCACAGGTGAGAACGCTTGTATAGAGTGTTAACATTTTCATTGCCGACTCAATACAAGATAAGCAAATGAAATAAAACGATTATAGCATTAATTCAAAGTACACCAAAACAGTATGTTGTGAGAATGCAAAGACAAAAAGCACATTTTTTTTTCTTTCGTTTTTAACTTTTTTGTGTTAGAAAACTTTGTGTCATTGTAATAAGGCTAACCGCCTACAGCTTTAACGTGCATTTACAAAAAAAGGAGTATTTTTTATGCCACTGATTGGACCACACGATATGTTTGCCCGCGCTTACGCCGAAGGCTTTGCCATTGGCGGCTTTAACGTTAATAATATGGAAATAATTCAAGGCATCATGCAAGCCGCTGACCAAGAAAAATCTCCTGTGATTTTGCAAGTGTCAGCTGGTGCGCGCAAATATGCCGGACAACTCTATATTATGAAGCTTGTGGAAGCAGCGCTCATGGAAGCAGATGTACCCGTTGTAGTACACCTTGACCACGGTCCAAGCTTTGAAATGTGTAAAGCCTGTATTGACGGCGGTTTTACTTCCGTTATGATTGACGGCTCGCACCTTTCTTTCGAAGAAAACATTGCCATTACCAAGCAAGTTGTTGAATATGCTCATGATAAAGGAGTATGGGTAGAGGCAGAGCTTGGCACTTTAGCCGGCATAGAAGAGCATGTTCAATCTGACGTGCACGTATTCACAGAGCCTGACCAAGCTGTTGAATTTGTAGAGCGTTCAGGCTGTGACTCCCTTGCCATTGCCATTGGCACAAGCCATGGCGCTTATAAATTCAAAGGTGAAGCCACACTTGACTTTGAGCGTTTATATAAAATTTCTGAGCTGTTACCAAAATATCCGCTCGTATTGCACGGAGCATCTTCCGTACCCGAAGAATTTGTTAATATGTGCAATGAATACGGCGGAAACGTAGGCGGCGCCAAGGGCGTGCCCGAAGATATGTTGCGTCAAGCGGCAAAATCCGGAGTCTGCAAAATCAATGTGGATACAGACATTCGTCTTGCGCTCACCGCCACCATTCGTAAGTTTTTCAAGGACAGCCCCGAGCAATTTGACCCACGTGGTTATTTAGCACCTGCACGTGTTGCCGTAAAAGAAATGGTAGCACATAAAATTCGTAGCGTTATGGGTTCGTCAGGAAAAATTTAGTACCGTTTATACATTGTAATCACAGGCGATTACGCGAATAAACTTTATGCCCATGCATACTTTTCGCGTAGTCGCCAAGCTAAAGCACGGCTATAAACCAACCTTAGTAATTCACAAAAAGCAATTAAATTAAGCACATATAAAGTCTTATTACATAAGATTTTTTCGTGCTTGGCAAAGCAACAAAGAATGTGTATGTAAGTTTTGTTGCAGTAGCGAAAAGAGAGTTCTATGCAGAGATTGCCTTGGCAAGATTATTTTATGCGCATCACCTATATGGTTGCTGAACGTAGCACATGCTTTCGCCGCAAGGTTGGTGCCGTTGGTGTAAAGGACAATCGTATCCTAGCAACCGGTTATAATGGTGCCCCATCCGGTCTTGCGCATTGCCTTGACGTTGGGTGCTTACGCCAAGAACTTGGTATTCCTTCAGGAGAACGCCATGAGATTTGCCGTGCTATTCATGCCGAGCAAAATCTTATTGTGCAATGCGCTATGCATGGAATTAGCCTAAGTGGTGCTGATATTTACTGCACTACTTTTCCTTGTGGAATTTGTTCAAAACTGCTTATCAATTGTGATATTAAGCATATATATTATGTAGATAACTACCCTGACCCCATGGGACTTGAAATGCTCAACGAAGCAGGCATAAAACTCACTCAGGTAGAACAACCAAACGGAGTAATAGCATGAAGCAATCACCTTACGCAGCAGCTATGCGCAAAGCTATTGAACTTGCAGGGCAAAGCCGTTTTGAATTGTACCCAAATCCTTGCGTGGGGGCGGTGCTTGTAACTCACGACGGAAACATTGTGGCTGAAGGATGGCACAAAGAATGTGGCAAGGAACATGCTGAAATTATTTGCCTTAACGATGCCAAAGAAAAAAACATCGACGTAACACAATGCACACTTGTAGTGACACTTGAGCCTTGCAATCATCACGGTAAGACCGGACCATGCACTGAAGCCATTGTCAAAGCCGGTATTAAGCACGTAGTCATTGGCGCTAAGGATCCGACATCTCTTGCCGGCGGCGGAGCTGAGTATTTAGCAAGCCTTGGCATAAAAATAGAAATGGGCATAGAAGAAGAGCTTTGCCGCGATCTTATTGCAGATTTTTTCTGCTGGCAAAAACACGAACGCCCCTATGTCCTACTTAAACTGGCCTCCACCCTAGACGGACGCATTGCCACTCGCACCGGACATTCTCAATGGGTTAGCGGCGAAGATTCACGTCGAAGAGTGCAAATTTTACGAGAAAAACTTGCTCAGGCCGGCGGAGCCATTGTCATTGGCGGCAGCACCTTCCGCGAAGATAATCCACGTCTTACAGTGCGCTATCCTCAAGGTGAAGAAGGCCCGCAACCGCTGGCTTGCATTGTAACTTCGCGCATACCTACAGTAAATTTAGAGCATGTTATCTTGCAAGAACGGCCACAGGACGTGATTTTTTATTCATCGCCTGCCGGGGCAGCATCACCCACAGCTAAGACGCTTACAGAGCTTGGAGCTAAGGTATGGTCTGAGCCATTAACGGATCCCAAGATTCGCCTGCCAAGCCTAGACACTCTATTTAAACGTTTGTTTAGCGAATGTAATTGTCCTTACATCCTATGTGAAGGCGGTGGCAAACTCGCCCTTAGCCTTTTGGAGCAAGGGCTTGTCGATGAATTTCATTTACATTTAGCACCGCGCATCCTTGGGGACAATGAGGCACGCCCACTATTTGACGGCAAAAGCCCTCTTGATATGTCCGAAGCTTTAAGCCTTCGCATAGCAGACTACGAAATGCACGGTGAAGATATGCACCTAATGTTAAGACCAAAATAATGTTTACAGGACTCATTCAAGGACAAGGTATTATTCGTACCTTGCATTCACAAGGGCAAGATTTACGCCTAAGCGTTGAGTCGGACTTTCCACTCACAGCGCTCACTCTTGGCGAATCCATTGCTGTTAATGGCGCATGCCTCACTGTAGAAAGTGGCGACGAACGATTTTTTTCCGCCTTTGTATCGGAAAAATCCTTGCGTAGCACCACCCTTGGTCAGCTCACAAGTGGTTCTGTGGTGAACCTTGAGCGAGCACTTGCCGTAGGCGATAGGCTTGGGGGACACATAGTCAGCGGTCACGTTGATACAGTGGGTACAGTAGAACAAGTGCGAACAGCAGGTCAATCACGTATCATTACTATTCATTTTTCTTCACAATATTCTCCGGAAATCATCACCAAGGGCTCTGTTACCTTAGATGGTATAAGCCTTACGGTAAATGCGTGCGGAAAACATGAAAATGTAGGTTTTTTGGAGGTAAATGTCATTCCGGAGACCTTCAGTGTGACCACTGTGAATTTTTGGAAAAAAGGCACTAAAATAAATCTTGAAACCGATATTGTTGGAAAATATGTGCGCCATATGCTCGCCCCCTTTGTGGGAGAAAATGGCGCAGGAATAACGAGCGAAGATGCTAAAGCGAAAAGCTCTATTACTATGAATTTATTACAAGAGCATGGCTTTTTATAATAAGGAAATACGACCGATGCCACTATGTACCATTGAAGAAGCTATTGAGGATATTGCACAAGGAAAAATGATTATCCTTGTTGATGACGAAGACCGTGAAAATGAAGGCGATTTAACCATTGCAGCCGAGCACGTCACGCCGGAAATCATTAATTTTATGGCAAAATACGGACGTGGACTCATTTGCTTACCCATGAGCGCCGAACGTTGCGACTTTTTGGATTTAGGCCTGATGACTCAGCGTAACGGTTCAAAATTCGGCACAAACTTCACCGTATCCATTGAAGCTCGCCATGGCGTGACCACCGGTATTTCTGCTAAGGATCGCGCAACAACTATCTTAGCTTGCGTAGCAGAAGATGCTAAACCGGAAAATATTGTAACACCGGGACACATCTTCCCCTTACGAGCTCGCACAGGCGGCGTCTTGGTACGCGCAGGGCAAACCGAAGGTAGCGTGGATTTAGCTGTGCTTGCCGGTTGTAAGGATGCAGCTGTCATTTGCGAAATAATGAATGACAACGGCGAGATGATGCGTTTACCTGAGCTGGAAGTTTTTGCGGCCGAGCACGGCTTGAAAATTGCGGCTGTTAAAGATCTCATCCGCTATCGTATGCAAAAAGGGCAAGTATCTGTGCGTCGTGTTGACGAAGCTCATCTACCTTCAATTTATGGTGATTTTCAGGTTATAGCCTACGAATGCGACATGGATACAGGTACGCATCTCGCCGTTGTAAAAGGTGATTTATCAGGCCCTGAGCCTGTGCTTGTGCGTGTACACAGCGAATGCTTAACCGGCGATGCGCTCGGTTCTATGCGTTGCGATTGCCGCGGACAATTGGCAGCTGCCCTATCACAAATTGAGAAAGAAGGACGTGGGGTTGTGCTCTATATGCGTCAAGAAGGGCGTGGAATTGGCCTTGCCAACAAAATTCGCGCTTATGCACTGCAAGATACCGGTTGTGATACTGTTCAAGCCAATGAAAAATTGGGATTTGCGCCTGACTTGCGCAATTATGGCACAGGGGCACAAATACTTGTAGATCTTGGCATAAAACAAATGCGTATGCTTACCAACAATCCTAAGAAAATCGTGGGTATTGCGGGCTATGGCATTGAAATCGTGGAACGTGTAGCCATTGAAGTTCCGGCCAATCCCGATAATGCAATTTACTTACAAACCAAGAAAGAAAAAATGGGACATTTGCTGACAAAACTGTCAGGAGAGCGTTCGTAATACCATCACAATACTATAGATTAAAATTTTCCTCGGAGGAAAAAATGTCAAATATTCGTACCATTGAAGGCATGTTGGATGCCAAGGGTTTAAAATTTACTATTATTGCCACACGTTTCAACGATTTTATTGTGGATCGCTTGGTGGGCGGAGCTGTGGATTATTTAGTGCGTCATGGTTGTGCCGCAGAAGATATTACCATTGTGCGTATTCCGGGTGCCTTTGAAATGCCCGTGGTCTGCAAAAAAATTGCCGCAAAAAATAATTGCGACGGCATTTTGGCCTTGGGAGCAGTAATTCGTGGCGGCACTCCGCACTTTGACTTTGTGGCCAATGAAGCCACCAAGGGACTTGCGCATGTATCTTTAGAATACGGCATCCCCGTAGGTTTTGGGCTGTTAACCACCGACAACTTAGAACAAGCCATCGAAAGAGCCGGTACCAAGGCCGGAAACAAGGGAGTGGAAGCTGCTGCTGCCGTGCTTGAAACCGTGCGTGTTATCGAAAACATTGAAAAAGGCACTGCCAATAATGCAAATGCTTCGAACGAAAAGTATCCATTTTAATTAAATATCCAAATAGAGGAATTCGCCCTATATATATTATATACTTGGCTGAAATTCCTCTATATATTTTACAAAACACCATAAAAACCCAAGATTTTAAGCAGGTAAGACTACATGTCCAAGAAAAACACACGCAAAGCTGAACGGGCTTTTGCTTTTCAGGCTTTATACGCACTCTCGTTTTCACCGGCTCAGGACATGGAGGGTGTGCGCAAGGTCTTTCAAAACTCACCCGATTTCGAGCAAGGCGATGGCGATGGTTTCCAAAGCTTTGCCTTTGAGCTTGTGGCCGGCGTTTGGCGACATGAAAAAGAGTTGGATGCACTTGTGGAACAATTCTCGCGCAACTGGCGAATTTCACGCATGGGACGCATTGAGCTAATTATTTTGCGTATGGGCATATACGAAATGATCTTCCGCCAAGATATTCCGGCCAAGGTTGCCAAAAATCAAGCAATGGAACTTTCTCAGCAGTTTGGCGAAGAAAGCGCCCGTTCCTTTGTGAAGGGTATTTTGGAGGCCACTGAAAAGGCCTTGCAAAATGGCGAAATTAAGCATCGTTAATTATAAACTATAGGTTTTATTTATGTTAGATCCAACGTACTCACCGGCAGATATTGAAATAAAATGGCAGGCTCACTGGGACAAAGAACAAACATTTGCCTGCTCGCACATTTCCGATAAACCCAAGTATTATGTGCTTGAAATGCTACCCTACCCTTCAGGCAATATCCATATGGGGCATGTGCGCAACTATTCCATAGGCGATGTGGTGGCACGTTTTAAACGTATGCAAGGCTTTAACGTTTTACACCCCATGGGCTGGGATGCCTTGGGTTTGCCGGCAGAAAATGCGGCCATAAAAAATAATACCCATCCTGCTGCTTGGACTTTTTCCAATATTGACAATATGCGTACGCAATTACGCAGACTGGGCTATTCTTACGACTGGAATAGAGAGATTGCCACCTGCGTTCCGGAATATTATCGTTGGGAACAGCTTTTCTTTTTGAAAATGCTTGAAAAGGATTTAATTTACCGCAAAAAAGCGCCACAAAATTGGTGTCCTGATTGTCATACCGTACTTGCCAACGAACAAGTAGAAGACGGATTATGCTGGCGATGTGACTCAGTAGTTGAGCAAAAAGAATTAACTCAATGGTTTGTACGCATTACAGCCTACGCTGAGCAATTACTGGACGACCTTGAAAAATTGCAAAAAGGTTGGCCGGAACGAGTCATAGCCATGCAACACAATTGGATTGGTAAGTCTCATGGTGCAGAAATCACTTTTCCGCTGGAAAAAGCCATAACTGTTGACGGAAAAGACATAAAAGGCATTGATGTTTTTACAACTCGCCCCGACACGGTTTTCGGCGCAAGCTTTCTGACCATAGCCCCCGAACACCCCATGGTGCAAACATTAATCAGCGGCAAACCAGAAGAAGCTCAAGTTCAAACATTTATAGAAAAAATCCGTAATATGGATAGGCTTGACAGACAGAGCGAAACCCTTGAAAAAGAAGGAATCGCCAGCGGAGCCTTTTGCTTACATCCATTCACCGGCAAAAAAATACCCATTTGGCTTGGAAATTTTGTTCTTGCCGAATATGGTACCGGCGCTGTTATGGGCGTTCCGGCGCACGACCAACGTGATTTTGAGTTTGCGCAAAAATACAGCTTACCCATCATTCCGGTTATACAGCCTGAAGGCGAAGCCCCCCTCACTGCTGACAGCATAAGCGCTGCTTGGACGGGCGCCGGCGTAATGTTTAACTCCGACAAATTTGACGGGCTGCATTTTGAACAAGGCAAAAAAGCCGTGGCCAAAGCACTAGAAGCTCAAGGACTTGGTAAATTCACCATCCAATATCGCTTGCGAGACTGGAATATTTCTCGCCAGCGTTATTGGGGTTCGCCTATTCCGGTGGTTTTTTGTGAAACCTGTGGCGTTGTTCCGGAAAAAGAAGAGAGTCTGCCCATAGTCCTTCCTTTAGATGTAAAAACGAAGGAAGACGGACGCTCGCCCCTACCTGACACAGCTTCTTTCTATGCGTGCAGTTGTCCAAAATGCGGCGGTGAAGCACGACGCGAAACAGACACCATGGATACCTTTGTGGAGTCATCATGGTACTTTGCACGTTATGCGGATGCTCGTAACGAAAACAGCCCCTTTGATAAGGACATCATTAAATATTGGATGCCAGTGGATCAATATATTGGCGGCGTTGAGCATGCCATCTTACACCTGCTCTACTCACGCTTTTATACAAAGGCATTGCGTGATTTAGGCTTTTACCCCGACGATATCGACGAGCCTTTCATCAACCTGCTCACCCAAGGCATGGTACTAAAAGATGGTTCCAAGATGTCAAAATCAAAAGGCAATGTGGAAGATCCCACGCGCATGATTGATATATACGGTGCCGATACTGTACGCTTGTTCTGCCTTTTCGCCGCTCCTCCCGAACGTGATTTTGATTGGTCAGACTCCGGCATTGAGGGCTCTTCACGTTTTTTACAGCGTGTATGGCGACTTTTTTCGGACTGCCAACCCAATCTTATGACCATGCATGCGTGTTCAAGCACAGCCGAAGATGCAAATACTGCTAAAAACAGTAACCTTGCCAAAGAGTTGCGCCGCAAAGAACATTTGACTGTCAAGAAAGTTCATAGCGATATTGAAAATAAGTTTCAATTTAATACAGCAATATCAGCCGTAATGGAATTGGTCAACGCCATGTATTTGGCCAAGGAAACCTTGAACAGCGACACCGGTGGTCAGAAAATTTTCTCTTCCGCCATGGCTACGGTACTTACCTTGCTTTGTCCTTTTACACCGCATATGTGCGAAGAACTATGGCAGGAGCTTGGTCACAAAGAAGAATTATCAGACCTCACTTGGCCCACATGGCAAGCAGAAGCAATAGCACAAGATGTGCTCACCATTGTGGTACAAATTAACGGAAAGTTGCGTGGAAAAATTGAAGTCCCTGCCGAAACATCCAAGGACGAATTGGAAAAGCTTGCCTTAGCCGATGACAGCATCAAGCGACATTTGAATGCGCTTACAGTGCGCAAAGTCATTGTGGTACCGGGAAAATTAGTTAATATTGTTGCAAATTAATATAGAAAACAAGCATAACATGTCACGACCAGGATTTTATTTTTGTATATGCCCCGATGCCGGGATCATAAAATTGCATATGGAAGACTTGCTAAAAAAATATCCTGCAGAATCTGAGGATACGGGGCAGGCGTCTGGTTTATTAGCCGGCGCAAGCCCCAAAAAGCAAGCATGGCAACAGCAAGTATATTGGGGCGATGAGGAATTGCCGGCATCCTTTTGGGAAAATCTCATGCTTCAAGGACTTTTCTCAACCCCAAAAGTGCTTATTGTGCGCAATGCGCAAAACATTGCTGCCGCACAGTTTACGGAATTATCCAACGCACTTGCCAACCACAACCCACTAACGTGGCTCATTTTGTGCATGGAAGTTTCCTTTGAAAAAGGAAAGGCAAAAATACCTGCACATATCTTAAAACAAAAATCTTTTCTCTTTGCGAGCAAAAAAAATTGGATTTGGCAACATTTTGGTCTTGATAATAAAAGTGTAACAAGGTATGTTCAACACAAGGCGTCAATTCTAGGTCTTTCTTTTGAACCAAGTGCGCTGAATGCTTTTTGCGCCGCTGTTCCAACGGACGCAGCCGCCATAGATGGTGAGCTTGAAAAACTTTTTCTCGCTTCCGAGGGCGGGCTTGTCAAAGCTGAAACAGTTTCCATGACAGGTGCTTTGGCATTCATACCAGATTCAGATATTTTTTCTTTTACAAACCATATATATGCAGGGAATATAGCCTCTGCATGGCGAGAAATATATCGAAGTCAACATGATATTGAAGCCTTACTTTTCCCGTTTTTAGCATTGCTCTTTCGTGACGCCAAGACTTTTTGGCAAATACTTGCAGGAGAACATGTCTATCTACATCAAAGTTCTGCCAGAATGAAAGAACAGTGTGCACGGCGTTTAGGTTTTGTGGGTCTAGGCAAGTTTTTTGCGAGCATCGTACACGCTGAACTTTGTATAAAAAACGGCGAGCGAAGCACAAAGCAAAGCCTTGAATCTCTTGTGACGGAACTTGGTATGCTCTTTAAGCCACCGCACAACCCCCAATACTAAATAACCCGTTTGTATAATGCATTATTGCAGTACGAAAAGATTGAACTCCATTAAAAGATGAAGGGAAAATGCTTTGATAATGCAAAGCACTTTTCAGGTTGCATGATTTTGGTGGTAAAAAAAATTCCTATTTTATAATTTAACCCTTGCGCAATGCGTAATACTGTTTACTTATGACAAGTATAAAGACAGATACTTTGCACCTAGGGCATCGCAAGCGCCTTAAAGCTCGTTTTCTTCATGATCCTGAACATCTTCAAGACTATGAGCTTTTGGAAATATTGCTTGGCTATGCGCTAACTCGTAAAGATACAAAACCGCTTGCCAAGACTTTATTGATAAGATTTGGTTCATTGCGAGCAGTACTAAGTGCCCGCAAAGAAGAATTAGAGCAAGTTCAAGGATTTGGAACAGGCACATGGACTTTGTGGCAAGTGTTTCGAGAATGCATGGCGCGCTCGGTAGCTACGGAGCTGATTAGCAAAGAAGTTATGGCATCGCCTGAAGTTATTGCCAAGGTAGCAAAACAAAGAATGCTGGGAGTAAGCGAAGAGGAATGCTGGATTGCACTCCTTGACGTGGGATTACGGTGTCTTGGCTGGGAAAAGCTGATGCAAGGTAGCATTAGCACCATCCCTCTTACGCCAAGAGACGTGGCAAGCAGAGTTTTACTACGCAAGGCGCACGGTTTTATTTTAGTGCACAATCATCCTGGAGGAAGCACTAAACCATCACGTGCAGATATTGTCTTGACAGAACAATTGCGTCAACTTAGCCCCCTTATGGGAATAAGTTTTATTGAGCATATTATTATTACAGAAAAAAAATGTCGTAGCATTTTATCTGGTCATGTATATTGATGGTTTTACGGGACTGCCCCTACGATGTTTGAGGAGTGATTATTATGTCTGAAAAAGATAAAGATAAAACAGAAAACCAAGAAAAGTTGGTCGATGTTGAAGATGAAAGCTCGCTGCAAGCAAATGATGAACGCAGCAAGCTGCTTCAATCTGAAGATTTTGACGAACTTATAAGCGATGATTGCGATGACGCAGAGGATGCGGAAGATGCGGACGACTCAGAGGAATTTGACGACAAATCCCCCTTCCCTGAAGTTATGCCCGTCCTTGCCGTGCGTGATGTTGTAGTATTCAACTATATGATTTTACCCCTCTTTATTGGTAGGGATAAGTCTGTACAGGCCATGGAAGCAACGCTTGACCGTGATCGCTATCTCTTTGTCTGTACCCAAAAAGAAGAAGACAACGAAGACCCAACTCCAGAGGATCTTTACACCCTTGGCTCCATAGTCAATGTTATGCGCATGCTTAAAATGCCCGATGGTCGCATTAAGGTACTGGTACAAGGTGTGAGCCGCGCTCGCGTCAAAAACTTTACTCAAGAAGATCCCTTCATTGAAGCGATTATTGAGCCTATAGAAGAAGATTATGCACCCTTAACGCCGGAAGTGGAAGCTATGCTACGCTCCGCACGGGAACAGAGTGAAAAAATCCTTACTTTGCGTGGCATTTCCAGCACCGACGTGGTCAATATGTTGCAAAGTGTTGATGATGCCGGGCATTTAGCCGACCTCATTGCCGCAAATCTTCGCATGAAGATTGAAGACGCTCAGGCCATACTCGAAGAGCAAGACCCCATTGCTCGCTTGCAGCTGGTTAATGAGCAGCTCAATAAGGAAGTGGAAGTGGCAACCATGCAAGCTCGCATCCAATCTTCCGCTCGTGATGGCATGGATAAAGCCCAAAAAGACTATTATTTACGAGAACAGCTCAAGGCCATTCGCCAAGAGCTTGGCGATACACACGGCGACCAAGAAGATGACCTTGACGATTTAGGCAAGGCCATTGCCAAGGCAGGAATGCCCAAGGACGTGCGCAAGGAAGCAGAAAAGCAGTTGCGTCGCCTTTCTTCAATGCATTCGGACTCTTCTGAAGCCAACGTGGTACGCACATACCTTGATTGGCTTGTAGAACTGCCATGGAAGAAAACCAGCCGCGACAGCCTTGACATTAAACATGCAGCAGACATTCTCAATGAAGACCACTATGCTCTTGAAAAAGTAAAAGATCGCATTCTTGAATATTTGTCGGTGCGTAAACTGAACCCCAATTCCAAAGGACCCATCTTGTGTTTTGTAGGCCCTCCGGGAACAGGCAAAACTTCTCTTGGTCGCTCCATAGCCAGAGCTCTTGGACGTAAGTTTCAGCGTCTTTCCCTTGGCGGTATGCGTGACGAAGCAGAAATCCGTGGCCATAGACGTACCTATATCGGAGCTATGCCCGGGCGCATCATCCAATCTCTAAAGCAAGCCGGCACGAAGAATCCGGTTATAGTATTGGATGAACTAGATAAACTCGGGACAGATTTTAGGGGCGACCCATCATCTGCGCTCTTGGAAGTGCTTGACCCTGAGCAAAATTATTCTTTCAGCGATCATTACCTTAATGTTCCCTTTGATTTGTCAAAGATAATGTTTTTATGCACGGCAAACACATTGGATACCATTCCTCCGGCACTGCGTGATCGTATGGAAATTATTACCTTACCCGGTTATACTGTGCATGAGAAAATGGCCATTGCCAACATTCACCTTCTGCCAAAGATGATTAAGGATCACGGACTAAAACCGAGCGAGGTGGCTGTTGCTGACTCTGCCATTGAACGTATCATTAAAGAATATACTCGTGAGGCTGGTTTGCGTAACCTTGAGCGTGAACTTGGTGCTGTCTGCCGCAAGCTTGCGCGCAAACGTGCCGAAGGGAACGAAGGTAACTTCAAGGTAAACACTGCTCAAATTCCCAAGCTACTAGGCGTTCCTCGCTTTATTGAGGATGATAAAGAAAAGCAATTGCCGCCCGGATCAGCCTTAGGCCTTGCGTGGACTCCTTTTGGGGGCGAGGTATTGCATGTGGAAGTAAGTCTGATGAAGGGCAAGGGGGGACTTTTGCTCACCGGACAACTTGGTGACGTGATGAAGGAAAGCGCTCAGGCGGCATTGTCCTATATTCGCAATAAAGCTGACGCTCTTGGTATTGACCCTGATTTTTCACGCAGGCAAGACATTCACGTGCACGTTCCGGCAGGTGCTACCCCCAAGGATGGACCTTCTGCAGGCATTACTTTATGCACGGCGCTCATTTCAGCCTTAACCCAGAAATCTGTGCATGCTACTTTATGCATGACTGGGGAAATTACTTTGCGCGGACGTGTATTACCCGTCGGCGGCATCAAGGAAAAAATTCTTGCGGCTGTAGCGAGAGACTTGACTGATGTCATTATTCCAAAGCAAAACATCAAAGACTTAGAAGATGTTCCCAAGGATCTCTTGAGTAAAATTCGAGTACATCCTGTCTCCCACATCGATGAAGTCTTGCCCACTGCCATTGGAGTCGATGAGTAACACTTTATGTATACGTAGCATTTCAAGCAACTAAGTATACAGCTATTAAAAATAGAGGGAAGAGCTTTAGCTTATGCCAAAAAGCCTTCCCTCTCCTATGATTTTGCATACGTTCATTGCTCAATCATCATAAAATACAATTTTTTATACCATTTTATGCTTGACGATATTCTTTTCGGTCAGTA